>JBOGYN010000001.1:0-7334 GCA_050696855.1 Solirubrobacteraceae bacterium
CCGGTGGGCATCACGACCAGCGCGTCGCGGTCGGCGAGGGCGGCCGCGACCGCCTCGGCCTGCCCGCGTCGGAAGGCGGTGAAGCCGAAGATCCGTTGCAGTGCCTGACGGGCGTCCATAGGGCGGCCGACGATAGCGCCGGGACCGGCGGTGAAAAGGAGGGCCCCGGGTAACCGGGGCCCTCCTCGCCGGGCGCTTTACAGGGTGTGCGTGTGGATCTTGCGGACCGTCCGGCAGCCGTGTGCCCGCGCGTAGCGCATCCCGAACGCATTCACGTACACGACGTTCCGGCCCGAGCCGCAGGCGGCATAGACAACGAGTCCGGGCCCGAACATCCGGTCGTTGCCCGACCCTCCAAACAGGTGGTCGCGCCCGGTGCCGACGTAGACGTAATCGTTGCCCGCCCCGCCCCAGACCCAATCGTTGCCGTTACCAGTGCTGATCGTGTCGTTGCCGGCGCCGCCCCACACCCGGTCGTTGCCGCGCCCCACCGAGATCCGGTCCCGGCCGGGGCCGCCCCACACCCGGTCACTGCCATTGCCGAGGAAGATCCGATCGTTGCCGGCGCCGCCCCAGACCCGCGAGCTACCGTTCTGGACTGAGAGCCGGTCAGTGCCGGGGCCGCCAAAGACCCGGTCCTTGCCGTTGCCGCCGTACACGCGATCACTGCCCGTGCCGCCATCGAGGCAATCGTTGCCACCGTGACCGGCGATCCGGTCGTTCCCGCCCAGACCGAGGATGCGATCGTTGCGGTGGGTACCTTCGATCCGATCAGCGCGCTTGGTGCCGACGATCGCGAACTTCGGCCCCGGTCCGTACAGGCAACCGCTCTGGTACTTCTTACGGGCCTTGGCCAGGCTCACGACGGTGCCCCCCGTCTCGCCGGCGAACGGCCGGGTAACGCCGATGTTGGTGCCACCCGGGACGACGATCTCACACATCTGGGCACTCGGGATCAGCGTTGACCCGGGCGGGCAGGCATTCAGCGACGGGGGCGCTGGCGTCCCGCCGCCACCGCCACCGCCGCCGCCACCGCCGCCGCCACCGCCGCCGCCGGTTCCGGCACAGGGATTGCCCGTGCCCAGCGTCACCTGTACCTCACCGAGCACGAAATCACCGACTCCCTCCACGTGCATGAACACGAGGCGTTGCGTCAACGAGGTGCTGGTCGCCGTCTTCTGGTTGAGGGTCACGTAGGAGCCGCCACCGAGCTGGATGGTCTGCTCGGCGCCGGGACTGGAAGGAGAAACCGTCTGACCGTTGACCGTGGCGACGCTCAGCGACGAACTCGCCGAGGGCACCGCGGTCCCGTTCACGCACGCGTAGGCGGCCTGGGCCTGAGCCGGGCCGGCCACCACGACCGAACCACTGGAGTTGGCGATCGACGCGCCGTCCACCGAGACGAGCGCGGTCGCCCCCGGGGCGACGGGACCGGCGGTCGGGTCGGCCGATGTGGACGAGTAGGTGTAGGCCGCCGCGGGTCCGGCGGTCCCGATGCCGCCGGCCGAGCCGGCGCTGGCACCGGCGGTGTCAGTCGCGCACGGCACCTCGGCGGGGTTGGCGACGTACGGTTCGGCGGTGGGTAGCGCCGACGCGGGCCGGACCGCGGAGACGCTGGCCCGGCAACCGAAGGGGCTCGCCGCCATGGCCGTCGAGCTAACCGAAAGGGCTCCGACGACCGAAACCGAGAGCGTCACCAGCCAGCGCGCGCTTACCAAAGTCATGCTCGACCTCCGTGTGCCTGCGGGCCCACCTCATGCGGGCCCGGAATCTGTCTGTCCTAACTTGCCATTTTTTGGTGCGCTTCACGCACGGTCTGGACGCCCGTACGAGCGCAGGCCCCCCAACCCGGGCCATAGCTCCCTAAAGGAAGATGGCAGACTAGGCGCGGACGAGCGGGAGCGTCGGCTCTAGCGAGTACTTCCCGCCCGATTCCTCGGTCCCGGCCAGTGGGTACTCACCGCTGAAGCAGGCGTCGCAGTGGGTCTCACGGCTCTGGCCGACCGCCTCGTAGACGCCGGCCAATGACAAATAGTGGAGCGAGTCGGCACCGACCTCGTCGCTGACCTGGGCCGCGGTGCGGCCGTGGGCGATCATCTCCTCGCGCGTGGACATGTCGATCCCGTAGTGACAGGGGTGCTTGATCGGAGGGGCGGAAATCCGCAGATGGACCTCGGCCGCGCCGGCGTCGCGCAACATCTGCACGATCTGACGGGTCGTGTTCCCGCGCACGATCGAGTCGTCCACCACGATCAGCCGCTGGCCCTCGACCACCTCGCGCAGGGGGTTGAACTTGAGTCGCAGGCCCTGGCGGCGGAGCTCCTGTCCGGGCTGGATGAAGGTGCGGGCGACGTAGCGGTTCTTGATGAAGCCGTCGTCCTGGGGAAGCCCGGCGGCGCGGGCGAGCCCCCGCGCGGCGGCGTTGCCCGAGTCGGGAACCGGGATCACGAGATCTGCCTCCACCGGCGCCTCGCGCCACAGGATCTCCCCCATCTTGGCGCGCGAAACCTGGAGGACGGTGCCGCCCATCTTGGAGTCGGGGCGTGCGAAGTAGATGTACTCAAAGACACAGAAGGCGTGGCGTTCGGTGCCCGCCACGAGCTTGGTCTTGAGCCCCCGGTCAGTCAGAGTGACGACCTCCCCGGGCTGAACGTCGCGCAGGAAGGTGGCGCCGATCAGGTCAAAGGCGCACGACTCACTGGCCACGCAATACGCCGGGCGCCCGGTGGCCGGGTCATCGATCATCCCCAGGGCGAGTGGGCGCAGCCCATGGGGATCGCGGAAGGCGACCACGGCCTCGTCGGTCACCACGACGGTCGAGAAGGCCCCCTTGAGCCGGGGCAGGACATCGGCGACCGCGTCCTCGATGCGCTCGGCGGGATGCGTGGCCAACAGGGCGGCGATGATCTCCGAGTCCGAGGTGGAGCGGAAGGGTACGTGGCGCCCGCGCAGCTCGGCGTGGAGCTCGACGGCGTTGATCAGGTTGCCGTTGTGGGCCAGGGCCAGGGTGCGGCGATCGTCGCGGACGATCGGCTGCGCGTTCTCCCAGTCTGACGAGCCGGTGGTCGAGTAGCGCACGTGGCCGATCGCCATGTCACCGACGAACGAGCGCAGCGTGTGCTCATCGAAGACCTGCGCGACCAGCCCCTGATCGCGGATCGCCATGATGTTGCCGCCGCGCGAGGCGGTGGCGATTCCCGCGGACTCCTGCCCCCGATGTTGGAGTGCGAACAGCGCGAAGTACGTGAGTCGCGCGACGTCGTGATCGGGTCCGTAGATCCCGAAGACGCCGCACTCGTCACGAGGGCCATCGCGATCGTCGAGGTGCGCGGGCATCAGCAAGGCCTCAGGCCAAGGCTAGCAACGGGTTCACAGGAAGCCCACCAGGCCGCGGTCACGCGCCTCGTGCAGCTCCGAAAGTGCGACGTACAGCTGGTCCTCGATCTCGAGGTGCTCGCCGCCGACGCGTCCGATCACGGTCAGGCGGGCGGCGGTGAGTTCCTCCTCGGACCCCGAGACCACGAACGCCCGCCCGGGAGCCTCGGCGAAGGGCTGGACGCCAGCGGGCAGCCGGACCCGAGCCCCGAGCCGGCCCGCCACGCAGCATTCGGCCAGCGCGACAGCGAGGCCGCCCTCGGCGACGTCATGGGCGCTGTGCACCGCGCCCACGCTGACCATCCGCCGAACCAACTCGTGCGCGTCCCGGATCGCCTGCGCGTCGAGGGGCGGCAGCGGGCCGGCGATCTCGTCGCCCCGGAGCTTGGCCAGCTCCGAGCCGGCCAACGTGGGGACAAACTCCCCGATCACCGCAATCGCATCCCCGGCCGCCGCGAACCCGAGTTGGCCGGCGCGCGCCGCGTCGGGCAGCCGGCCGACCATCCCGATCACCGGGGTGGGGAAGATGGGGCCGCTCGGAGCCTCGTTGTAAAGCGAGACGTTGCCGCCGATGACCGGGACCCCGAGCGCCTCGCAGGCCTCGGCGATGCCCTCCACCGACTCGGTCAGCTGCCAGGCGACGTGCGGCTTCTCGGGGTTGCCGAAGTTCAGGCAGTTGGTCAGCCCGAGCGGCTCGGCGCCCGCGCAGGCGAGGTTAGCCGCGCATTCGTAAACCGCCTCGGCCGCTCCGCGGCGCGGGTCACAGGCGACACGGCGCCCGTTGCCGTCGATCGAGACGGCGATCGCGCTGCCGTCGGGCAGGGCGAGGACGGCCGCATCGGATTGCTCGGGGCGCCGCACGGTTCGCGACTGAACGACCGGGTCGTACTGCTCAAAGACGGGCCGGCGAGAGGCCAGGTTTGCCCCGCTCAGCAGGGCGAGCAGCGTCTCGGCGGGCGTCGCTGCGGCGTCGAGGAGCCGCGCGGGAGCCGCGTAGATCGGGGCCGTGGGCGGGGCCGGGGCGAGGTCGTAGAGCGGGCAGTCGTCGACGAGGATCCCGACCGGGAGGTCGGCGGCCAGCGTGTCTCCGTTGAGCACCCGCAGGCGGCCCGAGTCGGTGACCACCCCGATCGGCGTGGCCAGCGTCTCCCAGTGACGGCAGACGGCGAGGACCTCGTCCACCCGCGGGGGCGCGACCACACACAGCATCCGTTCCTGGGATTCGGAGACCATGACCTCGAACGGCGCCATCCCCGCCTCCCGCATCGGAACCTGAGCGATGTCGAGGTCGAGCCCGACGTCGCCCTTGGCGGCCATCTCGGAGGCCGAAGAGGTGAGCCCCGCGGCCCCGAGATCCTGGAGGGAGACCAGGAGCTCTGAGTCGAGCAGCTCCAGGCAGCATTCGAGCAGCTTCTTCTCGGCGAAGGGATCGCCGATCTGGACCGAGGGACGCTTGGCCGCGTCCTGGTCGCCGAGCTCGGCGCTGGCCAGCACCGACGCGCCGCCGATTCCGTCGCGGCCGGTGAGCGCACCGAGCAGGACGAGCACGTTCCCGGGGCCGGCGGCGGCGGAGCGGATCAGCCGCTCGCGGGGCGCGAGTCCGAGGCACATCGCGTTGACCAGGCAGTTCTGCTCGTACGCGGATTCGAAGTAGATCTCGCCACCCACGGTCGGCACCCCGATCGAGTTGCCGTAGTGGCCGATCCCGGCCACGGCGCGATCGAGCAGGTAGCGCGAGCGCTCCGAGGTGGCGGGTTCGCCGAAGCGCAGCGAGTCGAGCACAGCGATCGGGCGGGCGCCGACCGCGAACACGTCACGCAGGATCCCGCCGACACCGGTGGCGGCACCCTGGAACGGCTCGACCGCGCTCGGGTGGTTGTGGGACTCGACCTTGAAGGCGAGGCCGAGGCCGTGGCCGACGTCGACCACGCCGGCGTTTTCGCCGGGGCCCATGAGCACGTGCGGGCCGGCGGTAGGGAGGCGGCGCAACAGCTTCTTGGAGTGCTTGTAGGCACAGTGCTCTGACCACATCAACGAGAGCATGGCCAGCTCGGTGTCGCCGGGCTCGCGGCCGAGTCGCTCGAGGACGAGCTCGTACTCGGAGTCGGTGAGGCCGAGCTCGCGGTGACGCGACGGAGGGCTGGTGGTCATGTCGGAGGGATCGGTCAGGGCGCTCACGGCGCTACTACTAGACGGCGACTCGGTCGGAGACATCGGCGCGCAGCGACTCAAAGATCGTCATCCCGTCAGTCGAACCGGTCAACGGGTCGACGGCGTGCTCGGGGTGGGGCATGAGGCCGAAGACATTGCCCTCCTCGTTGCAGACCCCGGCGATGTCGCGCAGCGAGCCATTGGGGTTGTGGCCAGGCGCGTAGCGCAGCAGCACCTGTCCCGCCGACTCGAGCCGCCGCAGCTCGGCCTCGGGCGCGTAGAAGCGGCCGGTCGTGTGCTTGACCGGGATCGAGAGCCGGTAGCCGCGCGGGCAGGCGCGCGTGAACGGCGTGTCCGGCTCGACGACCTCGAGCTCAACCTGGCGAAAGACGAAGCGCAGTGACGGGTTGGGAAGTAGCGCTCCCGGCAGCAGCCCGGCCTCGCACAGGACCTGAAAGCCGTTGCAGATGCCGAGCACGAGACCGCCGGCGCGCGCGAACTCGGCGACCGCCTCCATGACGGGGGCGAAGCGGGCGATCGCCCCGACGCGGAGGTAGTCCCCGTATGAGAATCCGCCCGGCACCACCACCACGTCGACGTCGTGCAGGTCCCGGTCGCCGTGCCAGAGGATGACCGCCTCCCCGGCCCGCCCGGCGGCGAGCTGGGCGTCGACCTCGTCGCAGGATCCCGGGAAGCGGACGATGCCGAACTTCACGCGGCGCGTGTCTCCGCCTCGCCGGTCTCGACGATCTCGTAGTCCTCGATCAGCGGGTTGGTGAGCAGGCGCTCACACATCTCGGGCAGCCGCCCCAGGTCCTCGACCTCGAGCTCGATCATCCGCCCGACGTGAACGTTGCGCACCCCGGTGAAGCCGAGCGCGGGTAGCGCCCGCTCGACCGCCTGACCCTGGGGGTCGAGGATTCCGGCCTTAGGTTTGACCAGCACCCGCGCGCGCATCAGGCCTCGGTCGCGCCGGTGCGCGTCAGCCATTCGGCGAAGCGCCCGCCGGTGATCCGCTCGTAGGCCTCCACGTACTTCTCGCGCGTGCGCTCGATGACTTCGTCGGGGATCGCCGGGGCGGGCGGGTTCCGGTCCCAGCCGGTCGAGGAAGCCCAGTCGCGGACGAACTGCTTGTCGAAGCTGGGCTGGCCGTGACCCGGCTCGTACCCGTCGGCAGGCCAGAAGCGCGAGGAGTCGGGAGTGCACATCTCGTCGCCGATGGTCAGCGTCCCATCGGGGTCGAGGCCGAGCTCGAACTTGGTGTCGGCGAGGATGATCCCGTGCCGGCGGGCGTGCTCGGCGGCGTGCTCGTAGAGCGCGAGCGAGACGTCACGGGCCCGCTCGGCCAGGCTCCGATCACCGATCAACTCGACGGCTCCCTCGAAGTCGATCGCTTCGTCGTGGCCGACGTCGGCCTTCGTCGAGGGGGTGAAGAGCGGCTCAGGCAGCCGATCGGACTCGCGCAGGCCGTCGGGCAGCTTGATCCCCGAGACCGCTCCCGTGGCTTGGTAGTCCTTCCACCCCGAGCCGGTGATGTAGCCGCGCACGACGCACTCGACGCTCAGCATCTCGAGCCTTTTGACCACCATGCTGCGGGCCCGCGCCTCGCGCGGAACGTCGTCGGTGACCGAGATCAGGTGGTTGGGGACGATCTCGGCCGTGCGCTCAAACCAGAACGTCGAGAGCCCGGTGAGCACGCTGCCCTTGTCCGGGATCGGCGTCGGATGAACGACGTCGTAGGTCGAGATCCGGTCTGAGGCGACGAGCAGCAGCTTGTCGCCCAGGTCATAGATCTCGCGGACCTTGCC
>JBOGYN010000002.1:0-3104 GCA_050696855.1 Solirubrobacteraceae bacterium
CCCCGGCGGCCCGAGCCCGCGCCCGCGAGGCGGAGCTACACTGGCGGCCGCGCCGCCGACGTAGCTCAGCTGGTAGAGCACTTCACTCGTAATGAAGGGGTCCCCGGTTCGATTCCGGGCGTCGGCTCTCCTGATTTGCAGGGATTTTGTGGGTCGCCGGTTGTGGGGCTGTCGGCAGGCGGACACAAAACGGACACTTCTGGGACACAGTTTGCGGCCCGAGCAGCGCGTATCAGGTCCTCGGCGGAGACGATCTGGCCGCCCCCGAGCTCGTCGAACAGGTGCGCGTAGGTATCGAGCGTCATCGTTGGCGCGTGGCCGGCTTGACGGGCGACCTCGACGACGCTGGCGCCTTGGGCGATGAGCAGGCTGACGAAGCTGTGGCGTAGGTCATACGGGCGGGAGTGGGGTACGCCGGCCGCGGCAGCTGCGCGTGCGAACGCTCGTTTTCGCCAGTTGCGCGCGCGGTCGGCGTTCCAGGGCGAGCCGTCGGGAGCGGGGAAGACGAGGTCGGTCGGCTCCGACCGCGTGGTGGCATGGCCCCAGGCGGTCAGGGTCTCGGCGAGCGGAGCCACGAGGCGGACGGTGCGTGCCCGGCCAGTCTTGGTGGCCTTCAGTTGGCCGAATGCCACGGAGCGCTCGACCAGGATCGTGCGCTCGCCGACATCGTGCCAACGCAGGCCGAGCGCTTCGCCTGGACGCAGGCCGGCGTAGGCCAGAACGGCGACGAGCGTCGAGTCGAGTCGGCGGCCTTCACGGATCAGGTAGCCGCGCATCGCCTCGATTGTCTGCGGGGTGAGCGGGCGCACGACCCGCGTCCGTCGTGGGCTCGGCTTTCTGATCGCGCGGGCTGGATTGGAGTCGAGTCGGCGCCATTCGACGGCGCGCTCGAGGATGCTCTGAAGCAGGACGAGTGTCTTGCGCGTTGCGGCGTCGCCGACGCCCGCGGCGGCCAGCTCGGCGCGTAGCTCGCCGATCACCTCGGGTGTGAGCGAGCGGAGCTGCACCTCGCCGAGGCGGGGGATGATGTGGACGTCGAGCGCCGAGGCGTATCCCTCAAGCGTGTGCCGTTGCAGGTTGGGCACGGCATGGCGGTTCCACCAGACTTTCGAGAACTCGCCGAGCGTTTCGCGGCTGTTCTCGACCGTCGCCGTCGCACCCAGACGCTTCGCGCGTCTGAGCTCGGCGTCGAGCGCTTGGGCGTCGCGCTTTCGTCCGACGACGCGCGAGCGCGGGCGACCTTGAGCGTCGCGCCAGCGCACACGCCACACGTCGCCAGTTGTTCGCGGCGCCTTTTCGACGCTCATCGCTCGGCTCCTGTGTCAGCCCCATCCTTGATCAGGGAGCGGAACGTCCCGGCCGGCGCCCGACGAGCCCTCAGCGGCCGCGGGTCAAGCGTGGCCCTGCTGCTTTTGCGGCGGCTTGATGCGATCCATGCCTCGAAGTCCTGCGGAGTGACGCGCAGGCGCGAGCGCAGCTTCACCGCGCACAGCTCTCCGTCGTCGATCGCGCGTCGTACGGCCTTCTCGGACAGCTGGCACGCGCTGGCGATCTCTTTGATGGAAAGCAGGTGTCCGGTGGCGTCGTTGTCGTCAGACCGTAGCGCGGTGCCGCGTGATACCGGGACGATCATTGATCGTGGTCCGGGAGTCCAAGTCGTTCGCTGCGGCGGCAAGTGGCCCATGGTTGCTCGGTGAGGCAGATTTGTTTCAGGGATAGTATCACGCCCTACGACAGGATAGACTGGGCTTGTGCGCCCGGACACCGTGAAGAGCGCCGCGCTGTTACGCGAGGCCCGACTGCGCGCCGGCCTGAGTCAGATCGTCCTCGCGGAGCGAACTGGCAAGGACCGAGTTCAGATCGGCCGGTGGGAAGCGGGGGCTGTCGCTCCGAGCCTGGACACGCTGGTGGAGCTGGTCCGGGCGTGCGGTTTTGATCTCCCTCTCGAGCTCGCGCCGCTACGGCCGGTGAAGGACGAGCGGCTGACCGAGCTTCAGCAACTATCGCCCGAACGGCGTCTCGACTCCATGCTCAAGCGTGCCTCCGGTGGAACGGACCGGTGATGGCAAGCCAGAATCCGTCCTTTGACCCGCGAGCGATCATCGCCGAGCTCGAGCGCAAGCGTGTCACTTACGTGCTGATCGGCGGCCTTGCTCGGGTGCTGCGCGGAGCCGATGAGATCACCAACGGGGTCGACATCTGTCCCACGTTCGGTCGCGACAACATCGACCGGCTAGAGCGCGCAACCAGCGAGCTGGATGCCCGCAGACTCGACGGGCGGCCGCTGGTCTGGAGCGAGCAGGCGATCGACGACGAGGACGTGCGCGCGCTCTCGACACCGTTCGGGACGCTGAACATAGTCGGCACTCCCGCCGGCGTACCGCGCGGCTGTGTTGACCTGCGCCACGTCGCCACCAAGGAGCACCTCGGCTACGGGCTGCAGCCGTTCGTCGCCTCGGCCGGCGATCTCGCTCGGATGGCGGCGGCGTTGCACCGAGATCAGGACCTCGCCTGCTTGCCGGAGCTGAGGCGGATCATGGAGCTCGAGGCCGACCGCGGGCAAACCCTCGCCCCCGCCGTCGCCTCACCACCTGCCGGCAATCGGGGGCGCCAGCTTGGCCGCAAAGGTCCGGAACAGGGCCCGCGGCTCACCCGCTGAACACGGCCGCGCCCTCAGTCGGGCAGGAGCGTCAGATGATCCACGTGCGACGGGCGGGCGATGTTGAAGTGGCGACGATCCAGTGTCGCGACCTTCGTCTCACTCAGATGTTCGACGGCCGCCAGAACGCTCGCGTCCACGAACCCGAGCGGAAGATCGGCGTAGGTGTCAACAAGCGCCGCGGCTCGAGCGAGCTCGTGGTCGTCGGGGAGGTGAGTCTCGAGCCGGCCGGCGTTCACGTCTGTCATCAGCGCCGCAAAGCCTCCGGGCCATGGCCGCAGCAGATACTCCACCTCGACCAGCACGCACAGCGGCACGACCCGGCGCTCGCTGGTTGTAGCGAGCAGCTGTGCGCAGCGTTCGTGGTCCGGGTCACTGCGATCAATCAGCGCGACTAGCGGACCCGTGTCGAGGATCTGCTCAAATTGTCGGGGCGATACACACG
>JBOGYN010000003.1:0-13282 GCA_050696855.1 Solirubrobacteraceae bacterium
GCTTGGCACCCCGGCGGCCCGCGGTGGCCGTGCCCTTGGCGCCCGAGCGCGCGCTCTTGGCGGTGCTGGCGGCGGCCCGCCCCGCGGTCTTGGCGGTCGTAGCCGCGCTACCGCGGCTGGTCGCCGAACGCTTGGTCTTGGCTGCGCCCGCCTTGGCGGCGCCGGCCGTCTTGGTGGCGCCGGACTTAGCCTGAGTGGCGGTCCGGCCGGCGGTCTTACGAGTACTGGTGGCAGTGGCCTTGGCGCCGCTCTTGGCGGCAGCGCGGGTGCGCTTGGCGGCCGGCTTGGCGGCCGAGGAACTTCTTGAGCTCGAGGTTGAGCGTTTCGGGGCTGGCATGGTGCGTTCTGGGCTCCTAATCGTCTTGACGCTCGCGCGAGCGTAGCCGAACTGGATAAGTGAGTGTCAATCAAAGTCGCCTTGCACCCGCGTCGGAAGCTAGGCGTCGGCCCTGACGAGCAGTTCGAGGAGCGCCTTCTGGGCGTGCCGGCGGTTCTCGGCCTGGTCCCAGATCCGCTGGCGCTCGCCGTAGAGAACGTCGGCCGTGATCTCCTCCCCGGGATGCGCGGGCAGGCAGTGCAGGGCGATCGCGTGAGGGGCGGCAGCGTCCAGAAGCGCGTCGTCCAACCGATACGGAGCGAGGGCCGTGCGGCGCTCCTCCGCGCCGGCCGGGTCATCGCTCATGCTGACCCACACGTCGGTGTAGACAACGTCGGCCCCGGCCACCGCGACCTCCGGGTCTGCAGTGAGGGTCGCGCCGGCGACCGGCTCGAGCTGGAAGCCCTCGGGCGCCGCGATCCGGACTCGCACCCCGGCCAAGGCGCCGAGGATGGCCAACGAGCGAGCGACGTTGTTGCCGTCGCCGACGTAGGCCAGGGTCAGCCCGTTCAGATGCCCGAAGGTCTCCCGCATGGTGAGCAGGTCGGCCAGGGCCTGGCAGGGATGGTGACCGGCGGTGAGCATGTTGAAGACCGGCACCGTGGCGTGCTCGGCCAGTTCGGCCACGAGCTCGTCGGGCCCGGTGCGGATCCCGACCGCCGCAGCGTGGCGCGAGAGGATGTAAGCGGTGTCGCGAACCGACTCGCCACGGCTGAGCTGGAGCTCGTCGGGACGAAGCACCATCGGGTGACCGCCGAGCTCGAACACGCCGGCCTCGAACGAGACCCGGGTCCGCGTGGAAGGGGCCTGGAAGACCAAGGCGATCGTCGAGCCGGCCAGCGCCTGGGAGACGTGCGGGGAGCGTTTTAGCTCGGCCGCGCGGGCCAGCAGCGCGTCGAGCTCGGCCGCCGTCAGCTCGGCCCCGGTGAGGAAGTGGCGCGTCAAGCGCAGCAGTGTACGTTCAGCCGCGCGCCGCGCGCAGGCCGAAGCCCCGCAGCATCAACAGCGCCTTCTCGCTGAGCGTGCCGCGGGCGGGCAGCACCCCGAGCTGGGTAGCGGCGTCGTACACGTCGTAGAAGCCGCGGACGCGGTAGAGCAGCTCATTCTGAAGCTCGCAGTAGAAGACGCAGTGCACCACGACGAACCGGTTGGTGACCGGCAAGCCTTCGAGCGGCTCGCGGTGGGTGCCGAGCAGCTTGCACGGAGCGGCGACGAAATGGCCGTCGTGGAGGCGGGCACCGGTGCGCTCCAGCCGGGCGTCGGGAAAGCCGGACCAGAGTCGCGTGGCGTGGCCCTCGAGCGCCCCCAACCCCGCCAGCGGCTCGTCGGTGAGGGGGTCCTCGTACTGAACGCCGGGCGAGCAGACATCGGTGAAGGCGCCGGGCTCGTGGCTGGACCACGCCGCCTGCCAGCCGTCGATGAGCTCGTCCACGGTCATTCGCCGCGACCGGCCGAGCCGAGCTGAGCGTCAAGATCGGGCAGCCCCTCCTCGGGGGTGGAAGCGCTCGCATAGGAGCGGCGGGGGATGCGCCCGGCACCGCGGGCCAAGCGTCCACCGTCGAGAGCGAGCCGGATCGCCGTCGCCATCGCCACCGGGTCATGGGCGCGCGAGATGGCGCTCGCGCAGAGCACGGCGTCACAGCCGAGCTCCATGGCCAGCGCGGCATCGGAGGCGGTGCCGACCCCGGCGTCGAGGATCACGGGCACACCGGCTCGTTCCACCATGATCGCGATGTTGTACGGGTTGCGGATGCCCATCCCGGAGCCGATCGGCGAACCGAGCGGCATCACCGCAGCGCAGCCGACGTCCTCGAGGCGGCGGGCGAGGATCGGGTCGTCGGTGGTGTAGGGGAGAACGATGAACCCGTCGTCGACGAGCTCCTCGGCGGCGGCCAGCAACTCGACGGCGTCGGGCAGCAGGGTGCGGTCATCGCCGATCACCTCGAGCTTGATCCAGTCGGTCGCAAACGCCTCGCGGGCCAGGTGCGCGGTCATGACCGCGTCGCGGGCGGTGAAACAGCCGGCGGTGTTGGGGAGCACCTGCACGCCGGCCGCCTCGAGCACGTCGAGGATGGAGCCGCGCGAGGCGGGATCGAGCCGGCGCAGCGCGACCGTGCACAGCTCGGCCTCCGACGCGACGCAGGCCGCCGCCAGCAACTCATGGTTGGCAAAGCCGCCGGTGCCGAGGATCAAGCGCGAGGCGAACTCGCGGTCGTGGATGCGCAGCCGATCGGGAGCCGACATCAGGTCACCCTCCCTGGATCGCGGCCACGACTTCGATCCGCGCGCCGTCCCCGAGCCGCGTCTCGCTCCAGTGCGATCGAGTCACGACCTCGCCATCGACCGCGACTGCCACGCCTCGCGCGCCCGGCGGGACATCGAGCAACTCCAGCACGCTGGCGACAGTAGCGCCCCCGGTGAGCTCCCGGGACTCGCCGTTGACAGTCACGATCACGCCGGGCTCCCCGCTGCGGCGGACGCGAAGCGCCCGGGAGCGAACGCGGCCGCGGCCGGGTCGTCGCGCTCCCCGAGCAGCGCCGCACAGACGAGCTCCGCGGTGACCGGCGCCAGCAGGATTCCGCCGCGCCCATGCCCGACCGCCCAGTGCAGCCCAGCGACGGCGTCGGCGCCGATCACCGGCAGGTTGTCCGGGGTGCCCGGCCGTAGGCCGGCCGAGAACTCGTCGAGCACCAGCTCCGAGACGCCGGGCACGAGTTCGCCCGCGTCGCGCAAGAGCTCGAACGCCGCTCCGGCGGTGACCGTGGTGTCGAAGCCGCGTTCCTCCGAGGTGCCGCCGATCACGTAGCGCCCGTCGCCGCGGGGGACGATGTAGGTGGGGCCGATGCGCACCACCCGGCGCAGCAGACCAGGGCCGCTCGGGTCGTGCAGCCGCATGATCTGGCCCTTGACGGGCCGCGCCGGAATCTCGGTGGGCGTGGTCAGCTCGCCCGCCCACGCCCCGGCGGCGATCACCACCGCCGCGGCGCCGACCGCCGCCCCGTCGGCCAAGGTCACGCCGGTCACCCGGCCGGCCGTGTACTCGAGGCCGCTGACCGCGGTGCCTTCGCGGACCTCGGCGCCGGCGCTGCGGATGGCCGCCGCCAGGCCGGCGGTCAGCCGGCGCGGGTCGACGGCGTGGTCATCGGGGACGTCGAGGGCGAGGCGCAACGCCGGGGTCAGCGCCGGTTCGAGGCGGCGGGCGGCGCTGGGCCGCAGGCGCTCCACGGCCAGCCCGTAGCGCAGCCGTAGCTCGAGCTCGCGCTCGAGCCCGCGGGCCTCATCGTCGTCGCGCGCGACCAGCAGCGTGCCGCACCGCGAGTAGCCGACGTCCTGACCGGCGGCGCGGGACAGCTCGCGCACGAACTCGGGGTAGGCGCGGGCGCTGTGGAGGCCGAGCTCGAGCAGGGGCTCCTCGGCCGGCCGGGCTTCGGCGATCGGCGCCAGCATTCCGGCGGCCACGTGCGAGGTCCCGCCGCCGGCGCGATCGCGCTCGAGCACCAGCACTCGCAGCCCGCGCGTGCTCGCCCGCCAGGCGATCGAGAGGCCGATCGCCCCTCCGCCGACAACTACGACATCGAGTGCTGATGCGTTGTACTCGGACAAGAAACCTCCCTGCGCCGGCATTACCCGGTCAGGTCGTGACGGTCGGCGGATCTGGCTCCGCCCTCTCAGCCCGACTGTGGGGCTCCCGTGGTGTTCATCGTAGTGGGTAACCGCCCCCGCCCCCACCTGGCAGACTGAACCGGTGAGCGATCGGCGCCAGCGACTCGAGCAAGCCGCTCTCTATCTGGTCTGTGACGCCGTTTCGGACGCCTTTGTGACCCGCGCGCTGAGGGGGGGCGTTGACCTCGTCCAACTGCGCATGAAGGACGCCGGCGACGAGGAGATCATCGCCACCGGCCGGCGATTGCGCGCTGCCGTCCGGGCGGCCGGCGCGCTGCTGATCGTCAATGACCGTCCCGACCTGGCGGCCGCCCTGGACGCTGACGGGGTCCACGTCGGACAAGACGACATGGCCGTGGCCCGGGCGCGCGAGACGGTCGGCGCCCAGCGGCTGGTTGGCCTTTCCACCCACTCGGCCGGCCAGATCGAGGCCGCGGCGAACGCGGGAGCCGACTACATCGGCGTCGGCCCGGTGCACGCCACCCCGACCAAACCAGGGCGCGCCCCGGTCGGCCTCGAGCTGGTGCGCTATGCCGCCGGGCACAGCCCGCTGCCCTTCTTCGCCATCGGCGGCATCGACACCACCAACGTCGCGGCGGTCCGCGCCGCAGGGGCCCGCCGGATCGCGGTGGTGCGGGCGCTGACGGAGTCCGATGACCCCGAGGCGGCGGCGGCGGCATTACGGGACGCGGTGGCCGACGAGTCCCGCCGAACGGAGGCCCGGCTTGGCGCAGCGTAGTCGCAAGCGCGGGCGCCGCAAGGCGCGTCACGCCCGCCCGGCGGCGCCCCGTCCCGCCGGTCCCGCCCGTCCCGCCGAGCCGCCCGAGAGCGACGATCGCGGTTCGGTCGGCGGCTGGCGCGTCGAGCCTCAGATGACCCGGTCACAGCGCCGCGACGCGGAAGTCCGCGCCGGGTTGACGCCGATCAAGCGCGGCGAGCGGCCGGGGGCGATCGTGGCCGCAACGATCCTCTCGGGTCTGATCGGCCTGAGCCAGCTGATCGCCTTCTTCGCCGGCCTCAAGGTTCAGGGAAAGTCGCCGGCTGCCGTCGGAACGATCCTCTTCTGCGGCCTGATGATCGTCTGCGCAATCGGAATGTGGCGGCTCTGGTACGGCGCCGTCCTCGGCTTCATGGCCCTGCTGGCGATCGTGGCGACCCTGTTCTCGCTCTTTCTGATCGAGGCGAGCAATCTCCTGGCGCTCGTGGTCGTGCCCGTGATCGTCGGCTCGGGCTACCTGTTCTTCAAGCTCGTCCGCGTGCTCAGCCGCATCCAGATGCCCCGCTACCCGGGGCGCTGAGCGGCTCTACGCGGTCGGGCGCCCGCCCACCGTCCTGGGCATGCATTCTGTGAAAAACCTGACCCCCGGGGGCGAAGTTTTCCGCTGGCGCATGCTGAGCCCGCGTTTTGTGAAAAACCCGGCGGCGGCCGTCAAGATTTGCGCATTCTGCAGGTCGGAGGCGGAGGCGGAGGCGGAGGCGGACCCTCCCTCCGTCCCTTCCTAAGCCCCGGCAACTGCGAATACGACGGACCCGCTCAGCTCAGCCGAGCTCAGTGATCTCGGACAGCTCGAACGACTTGCAGTTGGGGCACTGACCGGCGACCTTGTAGCCCACGTTGGATGTCGTGTGGGCGCCGCAGCTGAGGCATTCACACCGCGCCTCGTGGAAGGGCGCGGGCTCACCTGTGCTGCGGACGAGCGCGAGCAGGGCGGCGGCGGCGGTGGGACAGAACTGGGTTCCGCTGCCCGCCTCGATCTCGGCGCAGGCGTCGGCCACGCTCATCGCGCGGCGATAGGGACGTTCGCTGGTCATGGCGTGAAAGGCGTCGCACACCAGGGTGATGCGGCTGGCAATCGGGATCTCGCCACCGACGAGCCCGTCGGGATAGCCGGTGCCGTCCCAGCGCTCGTGCTCGGCGCGAACCGCGCACCAGAGGTGGTGCAGGCTCGGTACCTGGACCAACAACTGTTCGCTGGCGATCGGGTGGGTTCGCATCACCACCCACTCCTCCTCGGTCAGCGGCCCGGGCTTGTTCAGGATCGCGTCGGGCATCGCGAGCTTTCCGATGTCATGCAGAATCGCCACGTCACGGACATCGGCGATCTCCTTGGCAGTCAGGCCGAGTCGCTCCCCCACGGCGACCGCGTGGTCGACGACGGCCTTGGAGTGCGCGCCGGTGTAGGAGTCGCGACTGTCCACGGCGGCGAGCAGGACTCCGACGGCCGCACTTTGCAGCTCGGTCTCATGCACCCGGCGCTGGAGCTCCTCACGCTCCAACACGTCGCACACGATCCGCGCGAAGACGTTGAGGAACTGCAGCTCGCGGTAGCCCAGTCCCGGCTTCGGGTGATGGCTGGCGGCGCACAACATCCCGTACAGCGCGCCGGACGAGAAGTGCAGCGGGATCGACACGAACGCTCCCACGTCCCCCTCGGTGGTGACGCGCAAGGAGCGCGCCCGATCGTCGGCGCGCGCGTCGGTGATCAGGTTCGGCAACCGGCCGTGGAGGACCCGCTGGCAGTAGGTCTCCTCGAGCGCGATCCGCCTGCCTTCGGCGAAGCCAAACGAGTCGCCGTCACCGCGCACAACCCGAAGAATTTCGCTGTCCGGCGTGATCCGCCCGATGAAGGCGACCTCCATCCCCAGGAACTCACGCACCGCATCGACGGCGCGCTCGACCGTGGGCGCTCCAGCCAGCCCGGCGAGACCGACGGCAGCTTCGTCGTCGGCGTGCGATTGAACTCGGGATGTGGTGGATCTGCTGTTCTCCATGACCGGGATATCGGCTGGCGGACGCGGACCTTTACCGATCGCCGCCGACCCCAACAAAAAGGCATCGGGCGGCCTGGCGCCGACGTTGGATAGGCTGAGAGCCGATGTCTGAATCGGCCTTCGATTGCGTGGTCATCGGCTCCGGCCCGGGCGGCTACGTGGCCGCGATCCGGGCCGCCCAGCTCGGCATGAAGACGGCCGTGATCGAGAAGGACACGGTGGGCGGCCGCTGCCTGAACTACGCCTGCATCCCGGCCAAGGCCGTGCTCCGCGTCGCCGATGTCCTCTCCGAGATCCGCGAGGCCGACCAATACGGGATCAAGGTCTCGGCGCCCGAGATCGACTACACGGCGGTGAGCGCGCGGCGGGTCAAGGTGGTCACGACCCTGACCGGCGGCGTCTCCGGCCTGCTCAAGAAGAACAAGATCGAGTACGTCGAGGGCGAGGCGAGCCTGGCCGGGCCGGGCCAGGTCAAGGTGGGCGAGCAGACGATCTCCGCCAAGACGATTGTGCTCGCGGCGGGCTCGGTCAAGCGGCCGATCCCGGGAGCGGAGTTCGGGGGCCGCGTGATCGGCACCGAGGAGGCATGGGCGCTCGAGGAGCTGCCGGCCTCGATGGCGGTGGTTGGAGCGGGCGCCTCGGGCGCGGAGATCGCGTCCGCGTACGCGCGCCTGGGAGTCGAGGTGATCCTGTTCGAGGCCCTGGACCGCGTCCTGCCCACCGAGGACGCCGACATCTCCAAGCTCGCCGAGCGGGGTCTCAAACGCCAAGGGATGACGATTCACACCGGCACGCTTGTCACGGACATCGTCTCGGGTGAGAACAGCGTCACCTACGCCTACGGTGATGAGAAGGGCAAGGCGGACTGGCTGGTCATCGCCGCCGGGCGCGGCCCTGACGTCGCCGCGCTCGGACTGCAAGACGCCGGGGTCAAGCTCGGCGAGAACGGCATGATCGCCGTGGACGGGGCGATGCGCACCAGCGTCGAGGGTGTGTACGCGATCGGCGATCTCGTCCCCGGACCGGCCCTGGCCCACAAGGCCTCCGACGAGGGCGTGATTGCGATCGAGGACGCCGCCGGGATGAGCACCCACCCGATCGAGTACGTGGATGTGCCCCGCGCGACGTTCTGCACACCCAACGTGGCGAGCTTCGGCCTGACCGAAGCGCAGGCGCGCGAGGCCGGCCCCGACGTCGTGGTCGGCAAGGTCCAGTACGGGGCGGTCGGCGCCGGCACCGTGTACGGAGACCGGACCGGATTGGTGAAGATCGTCGGCGAGAAGCGCTACGGGGAACTGCTGGGGGGCCACATCATCGGCGCCAAGGCGACCGAGCTGATCCAGGAATTGGTCAACGCCCGGGCCCTGGAAGGTGGCTACCCCGAGGTGGCGCACCTGGTCCACGGACACCCCACGCTCTCCGAGGCGGTCATGGAAGCCGCCCGCGCCGCGGACGGCTGGCTGATCCACGGCTGACGACCTGGACGCCCGCTCGTGACGCCCGAGCAGCCCGTCTTCTACTACGACCTCGGCTCGGCCGAGTGCTATCTGATCGCTGAGCGGGTCGTGGCCGAGCTCTCGGTCATGCCCGAATGGGAGCCGGTGCTCGGCCGCTCTCTGGCCGTGGACAACGCCACGCCCGACCGCGCGGCGATCACCGGCGCGGCCCGCGTGGCTGGGCTACAGCCGGTGCGCTGGCCAGCCTTGTGGCCTCCGGACACCGAACAGGCGATGCTCACCGCCACCTACGCCAAGCGCGTGGGGCGAGCGGTCGCGTTCTCGCTGGCCGCCTTCCGGCAAGCCTTCGCCGGCGGGCGCGACCTCGCCGACGAGGGCACGGTCCTGATCGCCGCCGCCGCCTGCGAGATGCACCCGACGGCGATCCTCAAGGCGATCGGATTGCGCTCGGTGACCGACGCGCTGACCGCGGCGGGCGAGCGGGCCCGGGCGGCCGGCGTCACGGCGCTGCCCGCGATCGAGGTGGCCGGTGAGGTGTACACGGGACCCGGCTGCTTGGAAGCGGCGCAGGCCAGCCTGACCGGGGCGCCGCGATGAAGGCCAATCGCGCCTTTCACCTGATCGTCACGCGCGAAGGGCGCGAGCCCGCGTTCTTGGCTGATCGGGGACGGATGGACCGGATCGAGGTCGTGTCAGTGGAGGAGGGCGAGATCGTTCTCTACTGGGAGCTCGGAGCCAAGCAGGCCGCCCGGCTGCTCAAGGAGCTGCGCGAGGATCTGGTGGGTCTTGACGCCGACGCGTTCCTGGCCCGGTGGGACGGCGCCGACGTCACCGCCGACTGGCCCTTGTAGGCCGGGACTGGGTGCAAGCAACCAGTGGCCGAGACGCTCAAGGGCGATACGACGGTGCTCGAGCCGACGCGCGCCGAGCGCGCGATCGCGCGCCGCACGGCCGAGACCCGGGCCACGGTCCCGGACCTCGAGTTCGGGGCCGAGGTCGACATCGCGCCGGCGCTGGCGGCCGCAGCCGACCACGACAGCACGCTGGCCGCGGTGCTCGTCCGGGCCTGTGCGCTGGCCCTGCGCGCCTCGCCCCGGGCCAATGCCGCCTACCGCGACGGGCGCTACGAGCTCTATTCGCGCGTCAACGTCGCCGTGACCGTGGCCACCGACGATGGTTACGCCAGCCCGACCGTGCTGGACGCCGACACCAAGCCGCTGCCGGCACTGAGCAAGGAACTGGCGACGCTGACCCAGCGCGCCCGCAGCGGCGAGCTGACCCCCCCGGAACGGGCTGGCGCGACCTTCACGCTCACAGATCTCGGCCCCTGGGGGGTGGACCGACCGGGCACCCTCGTCTCCACGCCCCAGGCGGCCGCGCTCGCCGCCGGCGCGGTCCGCACCGTGCCGGTGGTGCGCGACGGGGCAGTCGTCCCCGGGCAGGTACTGAGCCTGACGCTGGCCTGTGACACCCGCATCCTCTTCGGGGTCCACGCCGCCCGCTTTTTGGCCGGCGTCTGCGAGCGGCTCGCGGCTACGCGCTGACCGGCGGGGGCGCGGCCGCCACCGGGCGAGGGGAGGACCCGGCCGGGCCGGCCGGAGTGAAATGGGGCAGCGAGAGGGCGAAGACCGACCCCTGGGGGGTGCTCGTGACCGTGCAGACACCCCCGTGCGCCTTAGCGATCGCGTCGACGATGGCCAGCCCGAGGCCGACGCCGCCCTCGGAGCGGGTTCGGGCCGAATCGGCCCGGGCAAAGCGGTCAAAGATGCGGTTCAGGGCGTCGACGGGAACCCCACAGCCCTCGTCCTCGACCTCGATCGACACCCGGCCGGACCCGTCGCGGCGAGCGCGCACCTCGATCCCGGACTGGGGCAGCGAGTATTTGACCGCGTTCTCGAGCAGAGCGTCAAGCGCCGAGCGCAGTCGCTCCACGTCCACGATCAGCTGACCGGCGGCGAGCTCGCCCAGCCGCCACGTTCGGGGTGCCACTTCGGCCCAGCGCATGAACACGTCCTCGAGCAGCGGCTCGAGCTCGACCGCCGTGGTCTGGACGAAGTCCGGCTGGTCGGCGTTGGCCAACAGCAGCAGGCGGGCCAGGATGGCGTCGATGCGGCCCAGCTCGTCGAGGGCGACGTCGACCTCGGAAGACTCGAACCCATGGGAGCGCAGGAGCTCGAGGTGGCCGCGCGCGATCGTCATCGGCGTGCGGAGCTCGTGCGAGGCGTCGTGCACGAAGTGCGCCTGGCGCTCGAGCAGCGACCGTCGCTCTTCGGCCCGGTGCTCGACGATCTCGAGCGCCTCGACGCGGCGCCGGGCGTGCCACACCATGGCCAGGAACATCGCCGCCATCAGCGGCACCTCGAAGAGCTCACCCCAGAGCTGAACCCCCCGGAAGGCGTCGACCCCGATCGAGAACCCGGTCATCGCCATCACCGCGGCGAGCACGATCAGCGTGGGCCCCAGCGCCCAGACTCGGAAGCCGTACAGGAGGGTGAGGCTGATCCACACGAAATGGAAGGGGATCGTCTCCCAACCGGGCCAGGCGACCATCGCCGCGTAGTTGGCGGCCGCGAAGGCCAGCCAGATCAGTTCCACGCGGTAGCGGCGCAGCCGTGGGCGCAGTCCACCCGGACGCGGTGGGCCGAGCTCCGGGCGCGGCAGAGCAGCCTCCGAGCCGCGGGTCAGGGCCCCGCCGCTCACGCGGCGGCGCGATAGCCAGCGTTGCGAACCGTCTCGATCGGCGCGTCGGGCCCCAGCTGGCGCCGCAGCCGGCGGACGCACACGTCAACGACGTTGGAGCGCGGATCGAAGTCATAGCCCCACACCTCGGAGAGGAGGCGCTGGCGGCTTACCACCTCGCCCACGTGGAGCATCAGGAAGTGCAGGAGCCGGAACTCGCGATCGGACAGTTCGGCGATCACTTCCCCGAGCCGGGCCTGACGACGGGTGAGGTCCAGGGCCAGACGACCGGCGCGGAGCACGGTGCCGTCGACGCCGTGCGTCCGGCGCAGCTGGACGCGCGCCCGCGCGAGCAGCTCGTCGAGCGAGAAGGGCTTGTCCAGGTAGTCGACCGCGCCCAGCTCGAAGCCGCGCAGCTTGGTGGCGATATCCGTGCGGGCCGAGAGGATCAGCACGGGCAGACCAGGGCGCAGGCGCTGGAGCTCTGACAGCACCTCGAGCCCGTCGCGCCCGGGCAACAGGAGGTCCAGGATCACGAATTCGTAGCTGCCCGCTACGGCTCGTTGCAGCCCGCGTTCCCCGTCCTCAACGACATCAACTTGGAAACCCTCGGCCTCAAACGCCCGGGCCAAGAACGCCCTGATCCGGGCCTCGTCTTCGACGACAAGTATCCGCATGTCCTCTTAGACACATCTTACGTTTAGTCACATGACTTGTAAATGACGGCGAAATGACATCGCGGTCATCTTCTTTGTCTTTCTGCGCCCGAGTTGTAGGTTTGCGCCGCGATTCGAGAGTGAGGGTGCAGATGAGCGGAACAGGAAAGAGAGCCCTCGGGCTCGGGCTCGGCACGTTGGTGGTTGTGGTTCTGCTCGCCCTCTACGTCGGCCTGTACCTGACCAACGTCCCGGGCTCGGCGGCGGCGGTGAGCACTTCCGCCGGCGACCAGCTGTACCTGGGCACGGTCGCGGCCGCGGCGCTCGACGATCCGCATCCCACCTATGTCTCCTACTACGCGGTCAACGCCTCAAGCGGCGACTGGCGCCACGTGACCACGTACACGCTGCCCGCCCACACGCTCGTGCACGTGACGATCTACGAGTACGACACCCAGACCGGCTTGCGCAATCCGCTCTTCGCCCAGGTGACCGGGACGGTCGGCGGCAGCTACCTGCTCAATGGCAAGGCCACCACCGCGATCGACCCCACGACCGCCTCCCACGTATTCGCGATCCCCGAGATCGGCCTGTTGGTGCCGCTGGCCGGGCCCTTGAGCACCGCCAAGAACCTGTGCTCCAATGCGCCCTGTTCGCTGAGCAACGCCCACACGACGACCTCCTTCACATTCCGGACGCCGGCCAAGGGGCTGTACCGGTGGCAGTGCTTCGTGCCCTGTGCGCTGGGCTTCATCAACGGCGTCGGTGGCCCGATGGCGACGGTCGGCTACATGGACGGATTCATCAAGGTCGTCTGAGGGAGATCCCGGCATGGACAACGTCAATCACTTCCGCCGCGTCTCGCTGATCTGGCTGGTCGCCTCGATCATCCTCACGCCGATCGTCGTCCTCGTCCTCGCCCCCGGGCTACCGCCCGGAAACGGATCGGTGGAAGCTTCGGGGCAGGTGGTCGACAACACGGTCCTGCTCGGTATCTCGACGCCGCTCGCGCTCGTCGTCCTCGTCTACTTCATCTACGCGGTGATCGCCTTTCGCGAGCGCGAGCCGGCCGGCACGGTCCTCGACGGACCGCCGATCCGCGGCCATCCCGGGGTTCAGACCACGTGGCTGGTCGTGACCACCGTCACGGTGCTGTTCCTGGCCGGGTACGGCACCATGCGGATGCTCGCCGACGGCTCCGGCGGCGGCCAGGGCCCCAATCCGATCGCCCAGCCGGTCGGCGCCACCCAAGCTCTGCAGGTCCAGGTCGTCGCCCAGCAGTGGAAGTTCACCTACCGCTGGCCGGGCTACGGCGGCTTCGAGACCCCGACCCTCGAGCTTCCCGCCAACACCCTGGTCGAGTTCCATATCACCTCGCTGGACGTGATCCACTCCTTCTGGGCCTATCAGCTGGCGGTCAAAGCCGATGCCAACCCCGGCGTCGACAACATCGCCTACGTGACGACCAAGCAGCCGCTGACCTTCAACATCCACTGCGCCGAGCTGTGCGGTGTGTGGCACGGGTACATGTTTGAGACCGGTCACGTAGTCGCTCCCAGCCAGTTCAAGACCTGGATCGCCCAGCAACAACAACAATTCGCGCCGGCCAGCAAGAACCTGCCTCCGTATCAGAAGACGTACAACCCGGCCCCCCAGAGGAGAGCTTGATGACCGCGATC
>JBOGYN010000004.1:0-2380 GCA_050696855.1 Solirubrobacteraceae bacterium
GTCTCGAACGTTGACAGCGGCGCGGTGTTGGCGATCCCGACGATGGTCTGAGCGGCGAGGTGAAACACAGTGTCGATCTCGTACTCGCCGATGGCACGCTCCACCAGTGGACCGTCACAGATATCCCCATGTACGACGCTGACGTCGCGTTCGGTCCCCTCGAGCACAAGCGCCGACGACGCAACCGCGTCTCGCTTGAGAACCGTCACGCGAGCTCCCTCGGCTACCAATCGCTTAACCAGCCAACTGCCGAGCAGCCCGTAGCCGCCGGACACGAAGACCGATCGGCCGCTCAATCTCGTATCGCTCATCCGATCCGGGCTTCGGCGCACATTGGACTGGCATTATCCCGGCGCTTCACGATCGGAGGCGTGCGGCCGGTAAACAGGAATGGATCCTGGGGCCCAGGAGGCATGGCGCGCACCGAAGCGCGAGGCGGGTACCGTTTCGATCTTGGCGGGTCACCGCTTCTTCACTCGAGGTGCAAGCCGGAGGTTGATTCGGTGACCGGGTCCGCGCGCACGCGCATCCTGCTGAGTGGTGACGAGGGCCCCGGAACGCTGGCCGCCGTACGGGGCCTGCACGCCGGCGGGTACGACGTCTGGCTCGCAGTCTCGCAATCCGACACGTATGCCGCGCGCTCGAGGAGGCTTGCCGGATTGCTTGAGGTGATTTCTCCCGCGTCTGACTCCGAACAGCATGTGCGGGAGCTCGCAGACGCCACCGCCAGCCTCGGGGTGCGCGTGGTTCTCCCCGGCACCGAGGGCTCGCTGCGGGCCGTTACGGGTCGCGAGCAGGCGTTTCCTGACGGGACGGCAGTCGGCACTTGTCCGCCCGAGGTGCTGCAGCGGGCCACCAACAAAGGCTTGCTGACCCAGCTGGCGCGTGAGGCAGGACTCGAGGGGCCCCCGAGCTTCGCGCTCTCGGCGAGGCAGGACGACTTCGACAACCTTCCCTTCCCAGCCGTGGTCAAACCAATGCGCACAGCCGATGACGCCGGGCAGCGCATCCGCGTCTCCGAGGTCGAGGCAGTGGCCAACCCGGCCGAGCTCCGGCAGCTACTCGATGCAAGACCCGAGGACAGCGAAGTTCTCCTACAGCCTCAGATCGATGGCACGCTGGCCGCCATCTGCGGGGTCGCGTGGCAAGGGGAGCTGGTGTGTGCGGTCCACCAGCGATCGCCACGTATCTGGCCGCCGAATCGAGGCATCAGCGCGTACGCCATCACAACACCGCCGGACCGCGAACGGGAGGACGGCGTCGCGGCCCTGGTTCGTTCGCTGGGCTGGAGCGGGATCTTCGGCGTGCAGTTCCTCCTCAGCGACTGACACGCGTACGTGATCGACTTCAACCCCCGGATCTACGGCTCGCTTGCGCTCGCCATCGCGTCTGGGCTCAACCTGCCGGCGATCTGGACTGACCTCCTGCTCGGGAGACCGCCGGCGCCGGCGAGATACCGTTCCGGCGTCCACTACCGCGCCGAGGAGGACGACTACCGCGCCTTGGCCCGGCTGTTTCGCCGCGGTGAGCGCGCGGAGGCGCTGCTCGGCTTCCTGCCCCGGCCGCGAACGGTTTACGCGGTCTTCGCGCTCACCGATCCGGGGCCGCTGCTCGTAAGCCTGGAGAAGCTAGGCCGGATGTTCGCGACCTGGCGACACGAGGCCCCCCGATGAGTCGTCGGTGGCCTCAGCGTCTGGAGCTGCGGCGCAGATCCCCTGCGAGATCCACTCGAGCACACGGTTGAGGACCTCGGGGGGCTGGCCATGCGGATCGGGGATGAACGCACTGTTGGTTGGGCACAGCAGCCCAACGAGATGCGTGCGGCGCAACGCACTCGGTCGCCGGGAGGCGATCTCCGCGATGTTCACGCAGTCGAATACAAAGATCGCGGGCGCGGCGTCGAGCTGACCCGCCTCGACGACTCTCGAGCGATGACCCGAGAGATCTACCCCGTACTCGGCGGCACGGACGACGGTGGACTCGGGCGTGCTGCGGCCGACCGCACCGTAGAAGCCCGCCGAAATGGGTGACTTTGCCTGCCGGTGTCGAGCCAACTCGGCGGCGAATGCGCTGCGATTGATGTTGCCATGGCACAGGATCAATGGCGCGTCGGTGCAACGCCAGGCCCGCACCGCCCGGAAGTGCAGCGCACGGGAAATGCGGGGGGAGCCAATCACGCGCTCCACTGGCGCCTGCAGGCGCCGCCCGATTCCGACCACGAGGCGCTCGACTACCGCGTCCTTCGACGGAACTCGCCTCGGCCGCCACCAGACGGTGTTCCCCGAAAACGGTGCGCGACCCATAAGGAAGTGCGATGGTACAGCGGGGCTACACCCGATCGCGAAGGAGGGCACGAGACTGTGAGCGGTTTGACCTCCGG
>JBOGYN010000005.1:0-23968 GCA_050696855.1 Solirubrobacteraceae bacterium
GACCGCGGCTGGGCGCTTGCTGAGGTGACGCTCTTGGCCCCGGCCCCCGGGGATCTGATTTTGACGGGCACCCCGAGCGGCGTCGGGATGGCGATGGACCCACCCCGGTTTTTGGAGCGGGAGATTCGGTCAGGATCGCGATTGAAGGGCTGGGACAGATTGAGCATGCCGTCGAATAGAAGGCCGGTGAGAGGATGCTGAGGCTCCATCCGAGCACGATTGACTACGCGATTCTGGCGATCTACTTCGTCGTCGTCCTCGGGATTGGGTTCGTAGCCCGGCTCTCGATCAAGACCGACCTGGATTTCTTCCTTTCCGGGCGCTCCCTGCCCGCCTGGATCACGGGGCTGGCGTTCATCGCCGCCAACCTGGGCGCGCTCGAGATCCTCGGCCAGGCCGCCAACGGCGCTCAGTACGGCGTGCCCGCGGTGCATTACTACTGGCTGGGTGCCGTGCCGGCGATGGTCTTCCTGGGCATCGTGATGATGCCGTTCTACTACGGCGCCAAGGTCCGCTCGGTCCCCGAATACCTACGGCTGCGGTTCAACGAGGCCACGCATGCCTTCAACGCCGCCACCTTCGCGGTGGCCACGGTGCTCATCTCCGGCGTCAACCTGTTTGCGCTGGCCCTGATCATCCACCTGATGCTCGGCTGGTCGGTGACGTTCGCGATTCTTATCGCAGCGGCGCTCGTGCTGGTCTACATCACGCTCGGCGGCCTCACTTCGGCGATCTACAACGAGGTACTGCAGTTCTTTGTCATCGTTGCGGCGCTGCTCCCGCTGACGCTCGTGGCGCTGCACGCGGTCGGCGGGATCGGCGGGCTCGAGAACAAGGTCAAGGCCTTCTCCAAGCTCGGCAACCCCGGTCTGCACGCTTGGCACGGCTTGGCCATCCACCACGTCACCAACCCGCTGGCCTCCGACTGGGTGGGAATCGTCTTCGGGCTCGGCTTCGTGCTCGGCTTCGGCTACTGGACCACCAACTTCGCCGAGGTCCAGCGCGCCCTGTCGGCGAGCAACATCTCCGCCGCCCGGCGGACCCCGCTGATCGGTGCCTTCCCGAAGATCTTCCTCCCGGCGATCATCATCCTCCCGGGCCTGATTGCCGTCCTGACCGTGAAGGGCCTGGGCGGCTCGAGCGTCAATCTGTCCTACAACACGGCGATCCCGCACCTGATCGGCAACTACCTGCCCGAGGGCATGCTGGGCATCGCCGTGACGGGGCTGCTCGCGGCTTTCATGGCCGGCGTGGCGGCCAACGTGACCGCCTTCAACACGGTGGTCACCTACGACCTGATTCAGGCCTACTTCGCCAAGGACCGCGACGCGGCCTATTACCTGCGGGCGGGGCGGCTGGTGACGATCGCGGGGATCCTGATCTCGGTGCTCACGGCGCTGATCGCCAAGGGCTACTCGAACATCATGAACTACATCCAGACGTTGTTCTCGATCTTCAACGCCCCGCTGTTCGCGACCTTCATCATCGCCATGTTCTGGAAGCGGGCAACGGCGTGGGGCGGATTCTTCAGCCTTGTGGCGGGCACGGCCGCGGCTTACATCGTCAATCGTCTCAACGCCTACTCGACGATCTTCCACTTCGGCTCGCCCCTGAGCGCGAGCTTCTGGCAGGCGATCATCGCCTTCCTCGTTGACGCGGTGGTGATGGTGACCGTCTCGCTGGTCACCAAGCCCAAGCCCGCCGAGGAGCTCCGAGGGCTGGTCTGGGGCATGACCCGCGACGCCGATCCGGACGCCAAGGTCGACGAGCGCGACAAGCTCTGGTGGCGTTCGCCGATCCTGCTCGGCAGTGTCGCGATCGTCCTCGTCATCATCCTCAACATCATCTTCGCCTAGCAGGAGAGTGCTGACATGACTGAATCGCAACGACCCTTCGGGCGCCAGGAGCGCACCGCCGGTGATGGCCCGATGGCGTCGACCGGCGCCAGCGACGAGGAGGAGGTCCAGGCCACACGGGTCGCGAACCGCTTTGACATCCGCCGCCTGATCGGCGGATTGTTCGTGCTCTACGGAGCGATCCTGTTCGTGCTCGGCCTGGTCGGGTCCCACCAGGTCAAGACCAAGGCGGCCGGCATCAACGTCGATCTCTACACCGGGATCGGAATGCTCATCTTTGGCGCGCTGATGATTTTCTGGGCGCTGAGCAAGCCAGTCGTGCCCGAGCCGGAGGAGACCCGGGGCGAGGGCTCGGGCCGGATCCGGCGCGCCCCCGCCACCTGAACTGGCGCCTACTGCAGGGTTGCGGTGACGGTGATCGCGACGCCGGCCAACGCGCGCGAGATCGGGCAATTCTGGCCCGCGGCCTGCGCGGCTTGCTCGAACTGCGCTTGGTCGATCCCCGGCACCTGCCCTGCCACGGTGAGCTCCGAGGTCGTGACCGTGGGGGCGCTGTCCCGCTGGTCGAGGGTGACCTTGGCGGTCACATCGAGGCGCTCGGGATCGTGACCGGCCTGGCTGAGCTCGTTGGAGAAGGCCATCGCGAAGCACGAGGAGTGCGCTGCGGCGATCAGCTCCTCGGGACTGGTCTGGCCGTTGGAGCGCTCGGTGCGCGAGGCCCAGGTCACGCCCAGGTCGGCCAGCGCGCCACTGGCTCCATTGAGAATTCCGTTGCCCTTGGGGAGGTTGCCCTCCCAGACCGTGGTCGCCGATCGCTCAGCCATCGCCATTAGCTCTACCTCCGCGGTTTAGATCTTCTAGTGGTGCTCGATCACGCGATCGATCAGCCCGTAGGCCACAGCCTCATCAGCCTTGAAGAACCGATCGCGCTCCATGTCGGTGTGCACCTGCTCGAGGGTCTGACCGGTGTGGCGCGCATAGATCTCGTCGGTGCGCCGGCGGATGTTGAGGATCTCGCGGGCGTGAATCTCGATGTCGGTCGATTGGCCCTCGAAGCCGGCCGAAGGCTGGTGGATCAGGATGCGGCTGTTGGGCAAGGAGAAGCGCTTGCCGTCGGCGCCGCCGGTGAGCAGCAGCGATCCCATCGACATCGCGATTCCGACGCAGATCGTCTGGATCTGGGGCTTGATGAAATTCATCGTGTCGTAGATCGCCAGGCCCGAGTAGACCGAGCCGCCCGGGCAGTTGATGTAGATCGAGATGTCCTTATCGGGATCCTGGGACTCCAGGTGCAGGAGCTGCGCGACGATCAGGTTGGCGACCTGGTCGTCGATCGGCGAGCCCAGGAAGATAATCCGCTCGTTGAGCAGACGGCTGTAGATGTCGAACTCACGCTCGCCACGCGCAGTCCTTTCAATGACCATCGGGACCAAGGGCATGTCCTGCACCCTAGAACATGCGAGACGACACGGCCCGCCCGCGAGCGTGCCGGTCAGGGAATGACCACGGCCGTGCCCTCAAAACGACCGTCGCGGAGGTCGGCGAGGGCGTGCTCGGCTTCCTCGAGGGGATAGGTCGTGACCGTGGTCTGAACCGGTACCGCTTCGGCTAGAGCCAGGAACTCGCGGCCATCCTGCCGCGTCAGGCTGGCCACCGAGCGGATCGTGCGTTCGTGCCACAGGCTCTCGTAGGGGAATGCGGGAATCTCGGTCATGTGGATGCCGGCGCAGATCACGCTCCCGCCGGGGGCGAGGACGCGCAGCGCCGCGGGGACAAGCTCTCCGGCGGAGGCAAAGATGATCGCAGCGTCCAGCTCCTGCTCAGGACGATCGTCGCTCGATCCGGCCCAGACCGCGCCGAGCGAGCGGGCGAACGCCTGTCCCCGATCGTCGCCCGCTCGGGTGAAGGCGTAGACCTCCCGTCCCTGGTGAACCGCTACCTGGCAGATCATGTGGGCCGCCGAGCCGAAGCCGTAAAGACCCAGCCGGCCCGCATCCCCGGCGAAGCCCAGTGCCCGGTAGCCGATCAGGCCGCCGCACAGCAGCGGTGCGAGCTGCTCGTCTGACAGTCCGTCGGGGAGCAGCAGGCAGAAGCGCTCGTCGGCCACCGCGAGCTCGGCAAAGCCGCCATCGATGTCGCGGCCGGTGAAGCGGGCGTGCTCGCAGAGGTTCTCCCGCCCCGCGCTGCAGTAGCGACAGTCGCCGTCGGTCCAACCCAGCCATGGCACGCCGACCCGCCGCCCGCCCTGGGTCCGCGCCACGATCTGGTGACCGAGGATCACGGGCAACTTGGGCGCCTCGATCTCAGCGTCGCGCAGGTGCAGATCCGTGCGACAGACCGCGCACGCCAGGACGTCGAGCATGAGCTGACCGGGCCCGGGCCGCGGATCGGGCACGGTCATCGCCCGCAGGGGCTGGCCGGGCTGTTCGAGGACTGCGGCGCGCACAACATCATGATCCCCGTTTACGGATGTTCGGTCCGCGTCGCGTGAGAAGTTCATCGCGCCCCTTCAGATAGGTCCGGGCAGTCGTTAGCGTTCAGAGGAAGCCATTGTTCCCTTGAACGCTGCCAACGTACTCACCGTGGTGCGAATCCTGCTGGTCCCGGTGCTGGTCGTCGCGCTGCTCGAGAAGACCGGTGGCGGCGACCTGCTGGCCGCGGTCGTGTTCGCCGTGGCATCGCTTACCGACGCGATCGACGGTTACCTCGCGCGCGCGCGCAACTCGGTGACGACGTTCGGGAAGCTGATGGACCCGATCGCCGACAAGTTGCTGATCATCGCCGCGCTGGTCGTGCTCGTGTCGCTGGGCCGCCTCGAGGCCTGGGTGGCGATGGTGATCATCTCGCGTGAGTTTGCCGTCACCGCCCTGCGGCTGGGCGCCGGCGCCCAGCAGGGGGTGGTGATCTCGGCCAACTCGTTCGGCAAGCTAAAGACGGCTACACAGGTCCTGATGGTGATGGCGCTGATCGCCTTCGATGGTCGCTCGGCTTGGATCACCGCGCTCATCTACGTGACCGTCGTGGTCACCGTGCTCTCCGGAGCCGACTTCTTCTTCGGCCTGCGCCGTCGGCTCGGCGAGAAGACGGCCGCGAGTGCGCATACGCACGCGGAAACCGAAGGCTGACCGCCGGCGGGACGGGCGCGACGGGCGGGACGCGGGACCGGCTGAGATCTACGAGCTCTACGAGGTCTAAGAGCTCGCGGAAAGCCAGTCGGCCAGGCCGGTGTGAGCCGGCGTCAGCTCGCCGGTCTGCAGTTCGTGGCGGATCTCGCCCAGGGTGCCGAAGCGCTCGGCGACCACATTGTGCTGATGGATGGTCTCCAGGTTGACCTGCCGGGCGGAGACGAACGTCTCGCCGGCGAGCATCGGGAAGCGATCGATCACGCCGCGGACCATCTCTCGTACGCAGTCCTCGACGAACCGTGGGCGGCGGTGGGCCTTCTCGACGACGTGCGCCTCATCGGTGCGCTTCATCAGCTCATAGATCTCCGAGGACATCGATCCCTCGACGATCTCGAGCAAGGTCGCCGCGTCGATCTCCTCCTCGCAGCCTTCGGTGCAGCCGACGTGCAGCGTGCCGAGGCCGCGCTGGTTGTGAGTGGCCACCGGCACCGCATCGAAGATGCGCTCGATCGTCTCGTCGTCGAACCCGTCGTCCTGGAGTCGCTCGCGGGCGCTGCTGGCGACCAGCTCCTGCGCGCACGGGCAGGCGGTCATGCCCTGCGCGGTGACCCCGACCAGCCGGCGCGTGCCGCGCTCCGTGGCCACGGCCAGGCCATGCAGCGTGTAGAGCTCCTGGGTGTTGACGCCCGAGACGGGGGCCGGCTTGTGTTCGGGGAAGCGCGCCTCGACGCTGACCTCGGCTCGCCGTGCGCCCTGGCGGCTGCGCACCAGCTGGGCGATGTGCTCAGCCAGGGTCTCGGCTCTGAAGGTCGAGCCACCCAATACGACCTCGCCGATCGCTTCGTTGACCACCTCCTCAAACCGCGACATGTGCGCGCCCTTCTGGTTGGGGCCGAGCTCGATCACGCATTCAAAGCGCGCCGAGAAGAGCTGCTCGTGTCCATCCTGGCCCAGCTGGATGACCTTCTCGACGCCGGTCACGCCGACGCGTGAGAGGCTCATTGAAAGCGGCGGCGTCTGCGCCTGGACGTCCGCAAGCACTGTGGGGACTGGGGTGGTGTGGGTCATCGGTCTCCGATCTGAGCGCCGGCGGCCTGGGTGGTCCGGCGGGGTACTGGCGGCCCGGCGTCACTAAGCGTAGAGGGGTCACGGCATCGGCCGGGCCGCGCGAGGCTTCGAAATCCTTCCAGATTGTGGTATCACTGAGGCGGTCGTATCAGGAGTTACGAGAGGGAGGAATCCCGGTTTTAGGATCCGGGAGGCCTCGAGGCCGCGTATAGGAGGAGCTCAGGGGCTGTGAGCGTTGACGAGATCGTTCTGTTGAGCGATGAGGCGCCGATCGTCGAATTGGACGAGCTGCGCCCGATGATCGCCGAGGGGCAGGAACGGGGTTTCCTTACCATCGCCCAGATTCAGGCGTGCCTGGAAGAGGTCGAGGTAACCAAGGAGCAGGTCCAGGAGCTGCACGCCTACCTGGATGAGCACGGCATCGCGGTGATGGAGTCAGACGGCCGCCTCGCCAAATCCGAGGGCGGCAGTGTCGAGGCCAGCGCACAGAGTGCGGCGGCCCCTGATCCCGAGCAGCGCAAGAAGGTGGAGGTGGACCTCACGGTCGAGCCGAGCCTCGATTCGCTGCGTCTCTACCTGCGTTCAATCGGACGCGTGAACCTGCTCACCGCCGAGCAGGAGGTGCTGCTCGCGCGGCGCATCGAGCGGGGCGACATGCTCGCCAAGCAGCAGATGATCGAGGCCAACCTGCGACTGGTGGTCTCGATCGCCAAGAGCTACCTCGGTCGCGGCCTGACCTTCCTGGACCTGATCCAGGAGGGGTCGATGGGCCTGATCCGCGCGGTGGAGAAGTTCGACTATCGCCGCGGCTACAAGTTCTCCACGTACGCGACCTGGTGGATTCGCCAGGCCGTGACGCGCGCGATCGCCGACAAGGGACGCACGATCCGCATCCCCGTGCACATGGTCGAGAAGCTCAACAAGGTCGTCCATGTCGAGCGCCAGCTCGTCCAGCAGCTCGGCCGTGAGCCCACCCCCGAAGAGATCGCCGCCGAGCTGGAAACCACGGCTCGGGAAGTCCGCGACGTGCTGCGGATGGCCCAGCAGCCGATCTCGCTCGAGAAGCCGGTCGGTGAGGAGGACGACTCCGAGCTGGGCGACTTCGTCGAGGATCATTCGGCCGAGTCGCCCTTCGAGCTCGCCTCCGAGCATCTGCGCCGGGAGAACCTGTGCCGCGCCCTGGCTGCCCTGCCCGAGCGCGAGCGCGAGGTGATCCAGATGCGCTTCGGGCTGACCGGCGAGCGGCCGTACACCCTCGAGGAGGTCGGCCGGGCGTTCAACGTCACCCGCGAGCGGATCCGCCAGATCGAGAACCACACCCTGAAGAAGCTCGAGGCGCTGCCCGAGGCTCAGCGTCTGCGCGACGCGTCGTAGCCGGGCAAACTTTGTAACAAACGCCGGGCCGGAATCTAGGTTCTGGTCATGGACGCGGTTGCGAAGCGAGATCCGAGGGGCCAGGGGGACCTGGGTGAGCGGTCGGCGATGCTGTGGTTCGGCGAGCGCGGAGCGGGTGTGTTCATGCCGGTGTTCCACAGCCCGGACTTTGATCTGATCGCTGAGTGGGGTCACGGGCTCGTCCGCGTCCAGGTCAAGACGTCGACCCTATTCCGCAGCGGGCGCTGGGCAGTTGCGGTTTGCACGCGCGGAGGCAATCGCAGCTGGAGTGGAATCGTCAAACGCCTTGACCCGAGCCGCTACGACCAGCTGTTCGTCCTCGTGGGGGATGGCCGCCGATGGTTGATACCGGCCGCGGCCATCGAAGCCGGCATCGCTGTTCACCTCGGCGGCCCCAAGTACTCCGAGTACGAGATCGACCCTGGTCACCCGCTGCCGGCGTGGATGTCATCGCTAGACTCAGCGACCCCTCGGCGGGATACCCGAGCGGTCAAAGGGACAGCGCTGTAAACGCTGCGGCTCAGCCTTCGCAGGTTCGAATCCTGCTCCCGCCATTTGGCCCTCGCGGCCGTGAACTCGAGCCATGGAATCCGGCGAACCCGAGCCCAGCGGCGGACTCGACCGCCCGCCCAATGAGTCCGAGGACTCCCGCCGCGCCGAGCGGCTGCGTCGCTTTGCCCTCCGGGTCGACACCCAGCCGGCACTGCTGACCGCGGCTGATCGGCTGCGCCGGCGCTTGCCGGGCGACGAGCGCTTCGGCGACCCGCTCTCGACGGCCGGCACGGACGCGGTCGAGGTCATGGCCCGGGGGGTCTCCGCACTTCAACCCGAGCGCAAGAGCCTGCTCCAGGAGCTCGGGCTGGCGGGCCTGCAAGTGTGGCAGTCGCTGTCGGAGGCAACGGGACGGGGACACGGGCAGCTGGAGATGGCGATCCTGTTCACCGACCTGGTGGGCTTCTCGAGCTGGGCCCTGAAGGCCGGCGATGCGGCGACCCTCGAGCTTCTGCGCGACGTGGGCACCCGGGTGGAGGGATCGGTGGCCAACCAGGGCGGCCGCATCGTCAAGCGCCTCGGGGACGGCGTGATGGCCACCTTCCTCGCCCCCCGCCCGGCGATCGACGCGGCCCTCGACGCCCAGGAGGCCGTGGGCGCGATCGACGGGACCGGTCGGATCCCCCGCATGCGGGCGGGTGTCCACTGGGGTTCGCCGCGCAAGCTGGGAGGGGATTACCTCGGCGTGGACGTCAACGTCGCGGCGCGCGTCAGTGGGGCCGCCAAGGCCGAGCAGGTGCTGATCTCAGATGCGCTGCTGGCCCGCATCGAACTGGACGGACTGAAGACCGGTCGGTCCAAACGGCTGCGTGCCGACGGGGCTCCGCGCGATCTTCACGTGATCGAGATCTCGCGCGAGTGACCAGGCCGCGGCCTAGTCCGGTCGTCGAACCCGGCCGTCTTCCTGCCGGTGCAGGTTTTCGTGCACCGGCCCGCGCCGTGGGCTCGGGTCCAGCCCGCCGTGTTACCTTGGTCGCGTTCCCAGCCTGAGCGGGGGCTGCGGCGCCCGCCCTGGCCCGCGCCGCTCGCGGACCGTTGATGACGAGCGCCAAAACGCCAATCCACCGTGCCCGGTTTGTCCTTGTGGCGGCCCTGCTGGCCGTGGGTGCTGCCGTGGTCCTGGTGTCTACTCTGACTCCCGCGCGCGCGGCGAGCACGAGCCAGCTGCAGCAGAAGATCAACGCCGGCAAGGGTCGCGTCTCATCGCTCTCCGGCCAGGTGAGCGCCGCCAGTCGCAAGGTGCACCATCTCGGCGCGAACGTAGCCACGCTCACCGCCCAGGTTTCCAAGCTGCAGTCTGACCTGGACGCCAAGCGCCTCGAGCTGCTCAAGCTGCGCAGCGAGCTGAGCGCGGCGCGGATCCAGCTGGCCAAGTTGCAAGCCGCCGAGGTGCGCTCGGAGGGCGTCCTTTCCCAGCAGCTGGTCGGGAGCTACGAGGCTGACCGTCCCGACATCGTCAGCGTCGTGCTCGAATCAACCGGCTTCCCAAACCTGCTTGAGCGACTCGCCTTCGCTCAGCGGATTCGCCACCAGGACGCGCGGATCGTCGGTCAGGTGAAGACCGCCCGGCGCGCGGTCGCCGCTGAGGCCACCCGCCTCGGGAAGCTCTCGGTCCGCCAGCAGAAGCTGACCACCCAGGTTCTCTACGAGCGCAACCAGGTCGACCGGACGCGCCTGGCGCTGGTCTCCCAGGAGATCACGGCCACTCGGTCCCGGAACGCCAAGGCCGGCCAGCTCAACTCGGCCCGCGGCGAACTCGCCTCCCTGCACGGCCAACTCAACAAGCTCCTCGCCGCCCAGGCCGCAGCCGCGGCTCGGGCCGCGCAGCCCAGCGGTTCGGGCTCCGGTGCGGGCCCCACCCAGTCGGGCCCGATTACCCCGTCGAGCAGCGGTGGCTTCACGTTCCCGATGTCCAAGGGCGCGGCGGTTTCCCCGGGATCCTGGTCACTCGACGACGGCGTCGACATCGCGGCCCCCGGCGGCACCGCCCTGCTGGCCGTCTGCTCGGGCACCGTGGTGCTGCATGGCATCGGCGGCTTTGGCCCCTCGGCCCCGGTCATCCACTGCGACGGCTCACTGGCCGGCTACAGCTACGTTTACTACGGCCATGCCGGACCGGGCAACTGGGTCGGGGTCGGTACCCATGTGAGCCAGGGCCAGGTCATCTCCGAGGTCGGCTCCGGCATCGTCGGTATCTCCACCGGACCGCACCTCGAGATCGGCTTTGCCGACTCCAGCGGCTCGCCGATCGGCCCGGGCAGCGCCGGCGCGATGGCGTCCCTGCTGCACTCTGCTTACGGCGGCTGATTCCCGACCCGTCGGTCGCGGGCAAGGCGCGGTGTCCCGCGGTCGCTGCCCGCTGTGACCCGATACCCTGAGCGCGAGCGCCCTCTTAGCTCAGCTGGTAGAGCACTTCCATGGTAAGGAAGGGGTCAACGGTTCGAGTCCGTTAGAGGGCTCTGCGGATTTCCAGGGGTTTTGTGTTTCCGCGCTAGCAGCGTCATTGGCAGGCAGACACAAAACGGACACTTCCCGGACACTTTTTTCGGCGCGAGCGGTTCGAATCAGGGTTTCCGCTGAGGTGTTCGGGGCGTCGGCGAGCTCGTCAAACAGGTGAGCGTCGGTGTCGGGCGTCATCGTCGGGGCGTGCCCTGCCTGGCTGGCCACTTCGACCACGCGGGCCCTAGTACTTCTGCCTTCGGTTGGTGGCGGTCCGCTTCGGTGTATTGCGTCAGGCCGCTCTCCTGGGCGGGTCACACCCCGGCGGCGGGGTGCTCGCGGAGGTGCTCGCGCAGGTAGGGCAAGGCGAAGTCGACATAGCCGCGGCGGGTTGAGTGGATCAGCTCGGCCGCGATGAGCCGGAGGCGGTACTGACTGGCGTAGTTGACGTCGACGCCGAGACGCTGCTGGATGTCGGCCATCTTGGACGGGCTGTCGTCTTGGGCCATGGCAAGCAGGAAAGACTTGTCGACGTCTGACGCGGCGCCCAGCGCGGGTTCGTGGATGAGGGCGCCGAGTCGACGGCGGGCTCGGGCGACGCCATCGGTGGCGTCGTTGACTGTGATCTCGGGTGCGCTGGGATTCACCCGCCAGGTGTGGGCGCCGACCAGCTGCAGCAGGAACGGGTAGCCGCGGGCGCCGTCCACCATGACCTGTAGCGCGTGGTCGCTGATGCGGCGGCCGGCTGCCTGGATGGGTTCGCGGAAGGCACGTTCAACGTCGGCGCGCGCTACCGAGCCCAGCGTATGCCGTTCGGCGCGGCGCAGGAAGGTGAGAACGTCGTCGTTGACGACGTCGCTGACGCTGGCGGCCAGGCCAGCACCAACGAGCGCGAGCTCTCGATTCTCACGGAACGCGTGCTGCACGACGGTGGCGAGCTCGCGCAGCTCCTCGATCTGGTTCCGGTGGATCTCATCGAGGGTGATCAGGATTCCGGTGCGGTGCTCGGCGAGCAGATCGGTGAGCATCTCGACCTGGTTGCGCAGACCCGCCTGGACGATGTGGGCCTCGATGGTGTCCCAGGCGACGGCGCCGAGATTGAGCGGCGCGGTCACGCCGCTCATTCGGCGCCGCACGGAATCCGGATCGAAATCGCGTAGCAGTCGCGGCAGGTGCTGCTGGGTCATCCGGGAGACGAAGCCGGCCGTCGCGGTCTCGCTGACGACGAGCCAGCCCTGCTCGCGCGCGCGGTCCTCGACAGCGTTGAGCATCACCGTCTTGCCGGCACCGCGGGCGCCGGTGTACAGAGTCGCGCGCCCCGCCGAGCCTGGGCCATCCTCAAGGGCCACGACAAAGTCCTCGAGCATGTCCTCGCGGCCGACCAGCAACGGTGGGCTGACCCCGAAGCTGGCGAGAAACGGATTCTGCATGCGGTTATTGTACCCGCCCGTTTTAGAGGATTTTAGAGAGTTTAGACTTCGCTAGAGAGCGGCCGGTATATCCCGGCTGCGCGGGTGGCCTCTCAGACGGGCGCCAGCACCTCGTGGAGCCGAGCGGCGAAACGCTCCGGCTCCCCCTGCTGCCCGAACTCCCCGCCCAGGAAACCGGCGTGGTGGCTGGGAAAGACGGTAAGCCCCGTGCCGAGCGCGTCGGCGACACCGGCCGCGGACCGGCCCGTCAGTTGCTGGGCCGACTCCTCGCCCGCGGCAACGACGATTCGGGTCGACGCGGACCTGAGCTTGGCGAGGTCGGGCTCGTAGGGCACGCACGTGCGGTTGTTCTGCCCGAGCAGCGGGTCGTCTCGCGAGCCATCGTCGTCGGTGCGAAGCCCAAACATGGCCGGGTCGGGTTCAGGCTGATCGGCGTACGACGCGGGCAGCGGGCCGGCAACCATGACGAGCTGGATGAACTTGGCCATGGCGGGACCCTTCCCCGACCGCTGGTAGGTCTCGCCGATGTCCCGGTTTGCGGCCAACACCTGTTCGCGGTCGGGCACGAACGCGGCCAGCGGAGGCTCGTGGGCGACGAGCGTGCCGACCAGGTCGGAGTGGGCCGCCACCAGGGCCAGGCTGTTGACCGCACCGCCGCTGCTGGCGAACAGGTCGACCTGGCCGACGCCCAGCGCCTCGATCACACGCCGGATGTCGTCGGCATGCTGCTCCGGGGTCGACTCCGCGGCGTCGTCGGTGCGCTCGCTGCGACCCACGCCGCGCGGGTCGTAGGTCACGACCGGCCGGTCGGTGAAGTACGCGGCCAGCGTGGTGAAGCCGCTCGACTGCATGGGCGAGCCCACCATTACCAGCACCGGACGATCCGGTGTCGCGTCGGTTAGGGCTCCTCGGATGTCGTAGGTGATGGTCGCTCCGGGGGCGTCCAGGGTGTGGGTCTGCACCATCGCGGCGCTGGGCTGGCTGGTCACTGGCTGCTCCGTCCGTCGTAGGTGTGTGGAAAGACCGGACCTGCTGCCGAATCTCATCGATTGATAGCCGTCTGACCGACCCCTTCCGGTTGACGGCGAGGGTATGCTCTCCCGGTCGGGGGGAACGTCGCGAAGTCAAGGGCGGGAGAGCCAACATGAGGAAACTGGGACGTCGCTGGTCTGGGCTGGCGCTGGCACTGGCGGTACTGGTCGCGGGTGGTCTGGTGACGCGCCAGGTCACCAGTGGGTCGCCCGACAACGCGCAGCGCGTGGCTGATGCCAAGCCCGCCTGGGTGGGTGCCGGTGAGACGCCCAATCCCCGCCACGAGGCCGCGAACCAGGCCCACCAGGCCAAGTTCGACCGCGGCAACGGTAAGGAGGCCTCGCGCCACGGGCCGGCCAATCCGGCTTCCGAGCAGGTGGCCGACCGGGCCTATCCGCGCAACTACGTCGATGACAAGCTGGCCGCCAAGGGCTTCGCGGCCTTCCGCGCCCTGCCCCGCAAGGTCCAGGCCGCCGGCCCCGCAGCTCATGCGATCACCCACGCTTCCGTCGCCGGCCCCTGGTCAGAGCTCGGTCCCTTCACGCCGAACGTCGCCGGACCCGACTCGCAGTTCTTCGATCCCGCCACCCTGACCGGACCAACGACGCAGGAGTCCGGTCGCGTGACGGCGCTGGCGATCGATCCCAACTGCCAGCCGGGCGCGTGCAAGATGTGGGTGGCCGCCGCCGGCGGCGGGATCTGGCGCACCGACGATGCGCTGGCCGCGCACGTCCAGTGGACGCCGCCCCCGGCCGATCTGCCCACCAACGCCTTCGGGTCGCTGTACTACGACGCCGCTCACAACGTGCTGTACGCCGGATCGGGCGAGCCCAACGGCTCCAGCGACTCCGAGGCCGGCCTCGGCCTGTTCCGCTCCACCGACGGTGGCGCCAGCTGGACGGTCGTCCCCGGCAGCGCATCGGCGGCGACCAACCGGTCGATCGGTGCGATCGCGATCGATCCCTCGGATTCGACCGGTGACACGATCTACATCGGCACCGATGTCGCGCGCCACGGGTCCTCGTCGGTCAACGGTGGGCGCCGGACGCCCCCCGGCGCGCCGACGCTTGGGGTCTACAAGTCCACCGACAACGGCGCCAGCTTCACCCTTCAGGGCGACCTCTCGGCCAAGACGCCGCAGAACCCGACGCCCCCGGCGACCGGCTCGGACTTTTTCCAGGGCGGCGTCAACAAGCTCGAGTTCGACCCCAATAACACCAACGAGCTCTATGCGGCGGTCCAGGGCTACGGGGTCTGGCGGGCTGACCAGTCGGCGGGCAGCCCAACGTGGGCGAAGGTCTTCCACACCATGAACCAGAGCGACTTCTCGGATCCGAGCAACCCGGTCGGGGACAGCACGGGGGACCGGACCGAGTTTGATCTGGTCAACATCAGCGGCCAGACCCGGGCCTACCTCGGTGATGCCTCCGACGACTGGGCGCTCGACGGCGATCCCGCCACGCCCCTTCCGGAGGCGTGGCGCGTCGACAACATCGGCGGCAAGACGCCCGCGCAGCTGGTCAACGACAGCGGCACCACTCCGGCAACCCAGAACCCGGGGTGGACGATGCTGTCGAATCAGACCAACGGCACCAAGGGCTTCGCCGCCTACGGCTGGTGCCAGAACGGCCAGTGCGGCTACGACTCGTTCGTCGCCCACCCGTCCGGAGCCAGCCCCAATGCGGTCTGGTTCGGCGGCTCCATGAACTACGACGAGCTGCCCGCCTATGACCAGAACGGTATCGGGGCGCCCCCGCGCTCCAACGGCCGCGCCGTGATTCGCTCGCTCAACGGTGGTGCCGGGACGCAGGCCACCGCCGGCACAACGGTCAGCTGGCAGGACATGACGTCGATCCTCACCGATCCGAGCAAGGCGTGGGGCATCAGCGCCGGAATCCACCCGGACCTGCACGCGATCGCCTTTGCCAACAACGGCAACACCGCCTTCATCGGCTCCGACGGCGGGGTTGTCCGGATCGACACCTCGACGCCGCAGAACCAGAGCAGCTCGTGTGCGCAGCGACGGTATGACTACGGCAGCGGCGCTGTACCCCTGCAGCCGGCCGACCTGGCGGACTGCCAGACGCTCCTCAGCGGGGTCCCGACCTCGATCTCGCCAGTCAACGACGGATTGCGCGACCTGCAATTCCAGTCGGTCTCGGTGGATCCGTCAAATCCGTCCGGCGATCTGCTTGGAGGCACCCAGGACAACGGCACGTGGTCTGTCACTCCTCCGTCGCAGGCGGCACTGGAGACGGTGGGCGGTGACGGCGGACAGTCCGGGTTCGACTCCGGCGATCCGACCAATATCCGCTATCACAACTACTTCGACGCGACGCCCGAGGTGAATTTCCACGGCGCCAACCCGGACACCTGGCTGAGCATCTCCGATCCGCTCCAGACGACTGGAGAGGCCCGGTCCTTCTACACACCGTTCACCACCGATCCCAAGGTGCCAGGCCGACTGTTCGACGGTCTCCAGCACGTCTGGCGGACCGATGACAATGGCGGCAACGAGCAGGACCTGATTGCCAACGGCTGCCTGGCCGAGAACCTCAACCCGAACCGGATCAACCCGTGCGGAGACTGGGTCAGGATGGGGCTCGACCTGACCGGCACCGCGTTCGGCAGCGATCGCACCGGGGACTACGTGGTGGCGACCGAGCGCGCTCCGAGCGACACCGGCACGATGTGGGCGGCCACCCGCACCGGCCGCGTGTTCGTGACCAGCAACGTCGACGGTCAGGCTTCCAAGGTGCAGTTCTTCCGGATTGACTCGGCGGCGACGCCGGGTCGGTTCGTGTCGGGGATCGCCATCGATCCCAACAATCCCGATCACGCCTGGGTCTCCTACTCGGGATACGACGCCTACACGCCCGCGACGCCGGGACACGTGTTCGACGTGCTCTACGACCCGGCGGCGCACTCGGCCACGTTCACCGACATCTCCCACAACCTCGGCGATCAGCCCGTGACGAGCGTGGCCCAGGACGAGGTCTCGGGCGCGATCTTCGCGTCCACGGACTTCGGCGTGACTGAGCTGGCTCCCGGCTCGAGTCAGTGGACATCGGCTGGTTCTGGCCTCCCGACCAGCGCCGTCTACGGGCTCACGGTCTCTCACTCCGGGCGGATCCTGTACGCCGCCACGCACGGCCGTGGGATCTGGAGACTCACGCTGCCCCCGGCCCCCGGCCCAGTAGGTGGAGGCACGCCGACGGGCGCCATCCACGGTCCGGCCACGCTCGAGCTCGGCCACAAGGCCACCTTCACCGCCACCGGCAGCACGCCGAACGGTGGAGCGGTGAGCTTCAAGTGGGCCCTCCCCGGGACGCCGTCCAGCGCCACCGGGACTCCGGTCACGTTCACGCCCAACCAGCTCGGTGTGAAGTCGATCGTCCTGACGGTCACCGACTCCACCGGGGCCAGCGCCACGGTTACCCAGGCGGTGACGATCAAGGACACCAAGAAGCCGACGATCAAGCTCAAGCACGTCAACGCCGTCCACCTGGGCCAGAAGACCGTGGTTCGGGGGACGATCACCGACGCCGGCGGGATCAAGTCGGCCACGATCTCGTGGGGCGACCACACGAGGACGGCGAAGATCCATCGCGGACGGCACGGCGGCTTCACCATCCGCCACCGCTACAAGAAGGCCAAGTCGTACAAGATCACCGTCAAGGCGACTGATCACAGCCGCCACACCGCGACCAAACATCCCCGGGCCAAGGTCAAGAAGCGCAAGCACAAGACGCGCAAGCTGTAAGTCAGAACCGGATCTCGAGATCGAGCCGTCGAGCGCGGCAGCGACGCGCGCGCCGGTCAGGCTATGCCACGCACGGCCCACGCGCGGGCCGCGAGTGCGAACGGCCGTTGCGGAGCACCGAGCCGGCGGCAGCACTCGTCGCGCAGCGCCGCCCGACGCCCGGCATCGAGCGACGCGCAATACGCCCCGGCCGGCCCGGTGCCGCTCAGGAACGGCTCCCAGTACTCGGCGAAGTCGGCGTACTCGGCGTGGACAACGAGCGGTCCTGTCTCGACGTCGCGGAGACCCGCACGAAGCCATAGCTCCCGCAATGAGTCGGGATCTGAGTAGCCCATGACGCGTGCCTCGTCGGGCGCGCCGGGGTCGAGTGCGAGCGCCGCGTCCCAGAAGATCCGCAGCATCTGCATCTGATCCGCGTAGTCCCAGCTGCACGCGGTGATCGTGCCGCCGCGGTGAGCAACGCGGCGCATCTCGCCGATGCCGGCATCGGCGTCTGCGATGAAGCTCACGACGAGCTGCGAGAGCACGGCGTCGAACGAGCCGGCCGGCCACGGCAGCGCCTCGGCCGACGCCGTTCGCACGTCCGCGCCACGAACACGAGCAGCGCACGCTTGGGCAAATCGCTGTGCTGGATCGGCGGCCGCTACTCGGTTCGCGCCGACCCTGACTGCCAGCTCTGACGTCAAAGCTCCCGGGCCGCAGCCAACGTCAAGGACGCGCTGTCCCGGTTCGATACCGGCGAAATCCGCCAACTGCGGCGCCAGCCGCCGTGAATAGCGACCCATGTAGCCGTCGTAAGCGTCAGCCGAAACGGCGAAGCTCATCGTTCTCCAAGCTCGATATCGTCTCCCTCGACGGCGATCAGGCGGTTTGCTTCGGCGGACAGACGGTGTCCGCGTAGGAGCAGAACACGCAGCAATCCCCAGGCTTCGGGGTCAGCCTCTCCCCGCAGCCGGTGCAGACATAGGCGTGCTGGCACGCATTGACGGGCATTCGCTCGCGGGCCTGGGTTCGGCACACCGGGCAGGTGATGATCGCGTCCTCCCGGGCTTCGCTGTCCGGCGTATCACTCATCGCTGATTCACAGCGTAGAGCCGACGGCTTCCACGTCTCCGTTCAGTGAGACCTGTGCGCTCACCATGCCACGCTCATCCGGGGTGCGCGCCTCCGCGTCCGGTTCGGTCTCACCGCGCGTGTTGGTCGCCCGCAGCGCGAGCACGGCGGAGGCGAGGATGAAGACGCTTCCGACCAGAAGCGCTCGCTGGAAGCCGGCCGTGAGCGCATGTGACGGCGGAGTGTGGGCCACGAGCAGGTGCTGGGTACGGCTCGTGGCCACTGCGGTGAAGATCGCGAGGCCGAGCGCACCCCCGAGTTGCTGGGAAGCGTTGAGCAGCGCGGCCGCAAGCCCGGCCTTGTCGGCCGGGACGCCGGCATTGGCGGCCGCGGTTACGCCGACGAACACGGGACCGAAGCCGAGCGAGAGAACCAACGTCCCCGGCAGCAGAAAAGAGGGGACCGGCGCTTGTGTCGCCATGGGAGAGACCTCCGGGTTTTGACCTGTTGTCTCCATGACGGGTCGCAGCGGACGAACGTGACCGCACGGCCAGCCCTGGGGCTGGCCTCCGGCGCGATGAGCTACGAACAAGATCGGCGGGACGCCACCTGAGCCGCGGTCGCCGGGCGATCACGCCGCGCGGCCCGGCAGGCTGCTCGCGGCGATCGCGCCGGTGAGAAAGAGCCCACAGGCAATGAGCGCGGCGGTATGCAGGCCGGCCAGGAACCCGGGACCGGTGGGAGTGCCCGCCAAGGCCCCGAAGGCGGCGATGCCGATCGCCCCCGCAGCCTGGCGGGCGGTGTTGTTGACCGCCGAGGCCAGGCCGGCACGCTCGGCCGGTACGGCGCCGATCGCGGCCGCCACCACGGCGGGGGTGAGTACGCCCAGGCCGGTGCCCCACAACAGCAGGGCGGGCAGCAAGGCGAGGTAGCTCGAGCCGGGTTGCAGCGTCACCAGCAACGCGACACCCGCGGCCGCGAGCGCCAGGCCCACCGTCATCGGCCACTTGGGTCCGACCCGGGCGGTGATCCGTCCGCCAAACGGCGCGATCACGCTCAAAGGGGCAAACAGCGGCAGCAGCGCGAGCCCGGCCACCAGAGGCGAATCGTGACGGACATCCTGGAGGTAGAGCGTGAGCACGAACAGGAGCCCCAGGGTGGCGAGGTTCATCGCCGCAGCGATCGCATTGGCGGTCGTGAAACTCGGGCGGCGCAACAGTCCCAGCGGCAACATCGGTTGGGCGCGCGAACGCTCGACCGCGACGAAGGACACCGCGAGCACGACGGCGAGGATGATCGCCCCCACGACCGGAGCACCGACGCCGCCGTGACCGGCCTGGATGAAAGCGAAGGTGACCGTGGTCAGGGTCGCGGCCCCGAGGACGATGCCGGGCACGTCGAGGCGCCGCTGCGCCGGGTCGACGCTTTCCCGGACCACTCGTGCCGCGACCACGATTGCCACCGCGACGACCGGGACGTTGACGAAGAACACGGCCCGCCAGCCGACCACCGCGACGAGCGCGCCGCCCAGCAGCGGACCGGCGGGAAGGGCGACGCTGCCGATCCCCGCCCAGACGCCGATCGCCTGAGCTCGCTCTCGGGGCTCCGGGTAGGTGTGGGTGATCACGGCCAGGGTGCCGGGCAGCATCAGCGCGGCGCCGACCCCCTGCACCACGCGGAAGGCGACGAGCACACCCGTCGTCGGCGCGAGCCCGCATCCCAATGACGCGAGACCGAACAGGGCCAGCCCAGTGAGGACGATGCGTTTGTGCCCGCGCAGGTCGCCCGCCGTTCCGCCGCCGAGCATCAGCGCGGCCAGCGCGAGCGCGTAACCATCCACGACCCATTGCAGCCCGCTTACGGTTGCGCCCAGGCCGGTGGCGATCGTGGGCAGGGCCACGTTGACGATCGTCACGTCCAGGAGTACCAGGAAGTAGCCGGCACACATGACCAGCAGCACGATTCCGCGCGAGGAGGCCGGCCCGGCGCCAGCGCCCGGCGCCGTGTCGGAGGCGACGCTCACGGCGTAACCGCCGGGGCATGCTTGCGGGATGGGACACCGCACGCTGCCAGTATGCAGACGCAACACCGCCCTGAGCGGAGTTCAGCGGCTCAAGGCTCTCGGTAGGGTGCAGGGGAATGGCTGAACTCATCGCACCGGCGGCAGTGGGATTCGCGGAGGAGCGCACCACCGCCTTCGCCGATCACCTCGCCTCCGTGGCCGCGTGGACCCAAGAGCACACCTCCGCGCCGGGCATGATGAGCGGCCTCGCCGAGGCACGCCTGCTCGAGGCGCTGATCGTCATCTCGGGAGCTCGTCAGGTGCTCGAGATCGGAACCTTTACCGGGGTGGGAACCCTGGCCATGGCAGCCGCGCTTTCCGAGGGTGGCCGCGTCACGACGCTCGAGGTCGACCCCGACACCGCCGCCACCGCCCGCGGACACTTTGACGCCAGCCCGCATGCCGGCCGGATCGAACTGATCGTAGGCAACGCGCTGGAGACCGTCGCCGGTCTCGACGGCCCCTTTGACCTCGTCTACATCGATGCCTGGAAAACGGACTACCCCAACTATTACGAGGCCGTGCTCCCCAAGCTCAGCCCCCGAGGCATCATCGTGGGCGACAACCTGTTTCGGGGCGGGACGACGCTCGACCCCAGTGTCGACGACGAAGCCACGGCGGGCATGCGCGAGTTCGCCCGCCGCGTGCAGGCCGATGATCGCGTGCACAACGTGCTGCTCACCATCGGTGACGGCGTGATGCTCGTCTGGCATCGTCCGGACTCGGCTCGGCGGTGACGCCGGTGGCCGCGGTTACCGTCTCGCGCTAAGGGCGGTAAATGGCGACGTCCTCAGCCGAGGACGCCACCCGACGGACGCGCAGGAGTCGCAGATTTCGGTCATAGATGGCCAGCGTCCCCCGCAACAGCGACGAGGTGACGACGTAGCGTCCGGCAGCATCGAGGTCAAAGGATCCGTACGGGGCATGCGCGCGGTGCACCACGCGTCCTGTGCTCAGCGCGACCCGCTCGATCATCTGACCGTAGCCGCTGGTCACGTAGGCGTACCGGCCCGCGAAGACCACGTGCTGCGGGGGCGCTCCGGCCGGGACCCGGAACAGCAGCCGGTGGCTGCGGGCACTGAAGACGCCCACGTACGGTCGGTCGGCAGCCGTGATCCAGACCCGGCGGCCGTCGGGCGTGAAGAGGAGGTCATGGGCGAGGTAACCGGGAGCAAAGCGGCCGACGACGTGTGGATGACCGACGTTCACGATCGGACTGGACGGCGGCGGAGGCGTCGAGACGACGGTGCTCAGGATTACGATCGTGCCTGCTGCCTGTCCGAGCGCGACCCAGACTCGCTGCGCGTTGGGGCTGAAGGCCAGGTGGTGGGCCCCGGCTCCGACGTCGGTACTCGAGGCCACGCGCCGGTGGACTAGCTCGACCGCGACCAGGCGTCCACTGGCGTCGTCAGTGATGTAGGCGTAATCGCCGCCCGGTGCCATGGCCGGGATGTGGGGTGAGACCAAGCCCCGGAGGACTCGCCGGCCGCTCAGGTGTGCCCCACCGAGCAGCGTTACCGCCCCGGGCTGGGCGCTGACTACTGCGACCGGACCTCCCGGACCGAGGGCGGCGACGTATCCCGGCTCACCGGGGACCGGCACGCGTCCGATGACGCGGCCGCCAGGAAGGCTGACCATGAGCAGCTGGTTCTCGGTCTGGGCGGTGACCAGCGCAATCGGGGCCGGCGTTCTCCGCCTCGCACCGTCGCGCCGAGCGCGCGTCCTGTCGCCCCGTGCGCTCGCGCGTCGAAGGGGGTGCACGGCGGTCACCTTGCGGGCCGGCGCGCGCGTAGCGCCGCAGCCCGCCATCCCCACGGCGAGGCCGGCGGCGCCGAGCGCGACAGCGAGGATCCGTCGTCTGCGCATCAACCGAATCCCGGATGCAGAAGGACCGTGAGGTCGCCGGTTGAGGCGACCTGACCCCCGACCGGTGATCTGGGCACCGGCGCCGGTGACACGCATATCTCCTTTACGTTCGGGGAAGCCGATTTGGTCCCGGTCGCGTGCGGTGACATCATCGCCTCCCATGCGCGCCTCGATAACCGCGCCCCGGGACCTCACGCCCCGTGTGGGCCGTATATCGGGTGATGGGTTGGCTCGCGAGGAGCCGGTGAATGACCATGACCGCCCCGACGCGGTCCTCATCCGCGCGGCCCGGGACGGATCCGAGCCCGCCCTGGAGGCCCTGTTTCGCCGGTACTGGAAGAGCGCTCTGCGCGACGCCTACCTGGTCTGTCAGGACCGCGCCGGAGCCGAGGACGTCGCCCAGGACGCGTTCCTGTCTGCCGTGCGATCACTGAAACGCTTTGATCGTCGCCGTCCGTTCGGGCCCTGGCTGCATCGCATCGTGGTCAACCGCGCGATTGACTGGACGAGGACGCGCGCTGCCCGCCGGGAGACCACCGTGGCGACTGTGCCCGACTATCCCGAGCCACCGGCCGCCGAGTGTGAATCCGACGTCATCGCGGCCCTCGCCGAGCTCGACGTGGACCACCGGGCGGTGATCGTCCTTCGCTACCTGCACGACCTGTCACCGGGCGAGATCGCGGGCGCGCTGGGCCTCCCGCGCGGCACGGTCAACTCGCGCCTGCGCCGGGGTCTGGATCGCCTCGCCGTGCGCCTGGACGCGGAGCGGGTGCCATGACCGAGACCGAGCTTCGCGAGCGGCTGCGCGCCGCGCCGGTACCGATCGAACCGGCCGCGGAGGAACGGGGGTGGCAAACCGTCAGCCGCGCCTACCGGGCACCTGCCGTGGGCCGGCGTCCGCGCGTTCGTCGGCGCGTTCTCGTGCCCGCGCTGGCGGCCCTGATCGCGGTGGTCGCGGTCGCCCTGGCCGCGGGCAGCGCGCCGCGCGCGGCGCTCGCGCGATGGTTCCGTGACGCCTTCGGCCTCACGGCTCAGCCTCGGCCTCGTCCGGTCCTGGCCGGACTGCCCTCGGGTGGGCGGCTGCTCGTAAACGCGCCCAGCGGGGCCTGGATCGTCGGTGCCAGCGGGGTGCGGACCCACCTCGGCGTGTTCTCCGGGGCGGCCTGGTCGCCGCATAGCCTGTACGTGGTGGCCTGGCGCGGGGACCGGCTGGCCGCCCTGGACCCGCACGGTCAACGTCAATGGACGCTGGGCACCGGCGGTCCCGTCGCCGCGGTGCGGTGGTCGCCGGATGGCTACCGCATCGCGTACCTGGCCGGTGGCGGGCTGGACGTGGTCGCCGGCGACGGCAGCGGAAATCGCCGGCTCGTCGCCCGGGTCCGGCCGGTGGGCGCGGCCTGGCAGCCGGGCGAGGGCGTGGCGCATCGTCTCGCCCTCGTCGGTCAGCGTGGGAACCTGGAGCTGCGTGACGCGGACACCGGCGCGCTGCTCTGGCGCGTCCGGCCGCCCGCGGCTCCCGAGCAACTGCTCTGGTCGTCCACCGGGCATCGCCTGCTCGTGATCTCGCGCCGGGCAATCACCGTCTACTCGGCGCGGGGCCACCGGCTCGCCGCGCTGACCCTCGCGCCCGGCGTCCGCTCGGGGGCAGCCGCCCTGGGCCCCGGAGATCGGCTCGCCCTCGTGATCCATCGCCCGGCTGGGCAGCCCGACAGCATCGAGCTGTTCACGGCTACCGCGGGTGGCGTGCGCCGGCCACCCCGGATCGTGTTCACCGCCGCCGAGCGCCTGGCCGGCCTCGCCTGGTCTCCGGACGCGCGCTGGCTGCTCGCGGGGAGCTCCTCCGCGGACCAGTGGATCTTCCTGCGGGTCGCCGCCCCGGCCCGGATCAGCGTGGTCAGTCAGATCGCGACGAAGTTCAGCCTCGGGGCTCGCCGCGCGCCCGGCTTCCCCACCCTCGGTGGTTGGCAGCCATGACGCGGAGCGCGGCTCGGCTCGGAGATGGTCCCATGAGTCGCGGTCTGTGTAGGCAGTTGGCGCCAAGACGAGTGGGTCTGGCCACTCCCGCCCCCGGGACCGCTGGCCTTTGTCTGCGAATGGTCAGCCGCCGGACTCGAGCTCACGCGGCGCGAGATCGACTCGGGGTTGATCGGCGAGGCGGCGAGTCGCGCCCAGGTGATCTTCTCCGAGGACCTAGCCGGTCCGCCGCAGCTTCCAGATGTGCTCCATCGGCCAGCGGCGAGCCCAGGCGCGGTCGGCCTGTGGTACTCGTCAGACTGCTCGTCCCAGAAGCGGCGGTTAGCGGCGGCGTGTTGGCTGAGCTCCTCCAT
>JBOGYN010000006.1:0-16591 GCA_050696855.1 Solirubrobacteraceae bacterium
GGTAAAACGTCCCGAATCTGCGCGGGCCGAGGAGGACGAGGACCTCGCCGCGGGCCATAGCGAGTATCTTGTCTGCGAGGTGCAGCAGCACCTCGGCGACGACCGTGTCCGCGCCGTGGCGATGGACACCACCGACGGCCTGTCCCGCGGGACCGAGGTGATCGACACCGGCGCGCCGATCACGGTGCCGGTCGGCAAGGCCACGCTGGGGCGGATCTTCAACCTGCTCGGCGATCCGATCGACCTCGGCGATCCGCTCCCCGAGGACACCGAACGCTGGCCGATTCACCGTGCGGCCCCGACCGTCGAGGCCCTGACGCCGACCACCGAGATGTTCGAGACCGGGATCAAGGTCATCGACCTGCTCGCCCCCTACGCTCGCGGCGGCAAGGTCGGTCTGTTCGGCGGCGCCGGCGTGGGCAAGACGGTGATCATCCAGGAGCTGATCCACAACCTCGCCCAGGAGCACGGTGGCCTCTCGGCCTTCTGCGGAGTCGGCGAGCGCTCGCGGGAGGGCAACGATCTCTGGCTCGAGATGAAGGAGTCAGGCGTGCTCGACAAGACGATGCTCGTCTTCGGGCAGATGAACGAACCGCCCGGCGCCCGCATGCGCGTGGCGCTCTCGGGTCTGACGATGGCGGAGTACTTCCGCGATCAGGAGGGCCAAGACGTGCTTTTGTTCATCGACAACATCTTCCGTTTCGTCCAAGCGGGCTCCGAGGTCTCAGCCCTGCTCGGCCGCATGCCCTCTCAGGTCGGCTACCAGCCCACCCTGGAGTCCGAGATGGGTCAGCTGCAGGAGCGGATCACCTCGACGCGCAAGGGCTCGGTGACCTCGATCCAGGCCATTTACGTCCCGGCCGACGACTTGACCGACCCGGCTCCGGCTTCGGCTTTCGCCCATCTGAACTCGACCACGTCACTGTCGCGGTCCATTTCTGAGAAGGGCATCTATCCGGCCGTCGACCCCCTGGATTCCACCTCGACGATCCTCAAGCCCGAGATCGTGGGCGAGGAGCACTTCACCGTGGCCAACCAGGTCAAGGAGGTCCTGCAGCGCTACAAGGAGCTCCAGGACATCATCGCCATCCTCGGCATCGACGAGCTCTCCGATGAGGACAAGGTCACCGTCCAGCGGGCACGGCGGATGGAGCGCTTCCTCTCCCAGCCGTTCTTCGTGGCCACGCAGTTCACGGGAATCGAGGGCAAGTACGTTCCGATCGCCGAATCGATCCGCGGCTTCAAGGAGATCCTCGAGGGCAAGCACGACGAGGTCCCCGAGCGCGCCTTCTTCATGAAGGGTTCGATCGACGAGGTTGTGGGCGAAGCCGGCGGCCAGTCTGACTCCGACGAGCAGGACACCAGCCACGGCGGCGAGGACCAGAGCTCCGAGGAGGCCGAGGGCGCCGAGGCGGACTGAGCCTTGGCGCACAGCAAATTTCCGGTCGAGGTCCTGACCCCCGAAGGCGAGATCTTCGCCGAGGAGGTCGAAATGGTGTCGACCAAGACGACGATCGGCTCGATCGGCGTGCTGGCCAACCACGCACCGATCCTGGCCATGCTCGATCCCACCGAGCTGCGGCTCTATCGGTCTGAGTCCGACGTCGTTAGCTTCGCCCAGTCCGAGGGCTACCTCCAGGTGTCGGGCGGTCGCGCCCTGATCCTGGTAGAGGAGGCGCACCAGAAGGACGCGCTGAACGCCTCGGAGCTGCGCGAGCGTCTCCAACAGGCGCAGAGCGAGCTCGAGAACGCCGGCGAGGACTCCGAGCGTCGCCGGGTGGCCGAGCGTGACGTGCGCCGCTGGGAAGCGTTTCTGAACATCGCCGAGGGCGGCTGAGTGGCCGTCAGCCGGGGCGCCTAACCTAATTCGCGGCATGGTCGATGAGCGAAACCTGGCGCAACGGCTGATCCGTTACGACACCTCTCGGCCCGACGACCTGGTCGCCGCCGCAGGATTTGTCAAGGGATGGCTCGAATCCCGCGATATCGAGGTGCGCGATCACGATCACAACCGCCTCCCGGTGCTGGTGGCCGACGCCGGCGCTCAGCACGCCTCAGCGCCGTGCGTGGTCTTCCACGGCCATCTCGACGTCGTGCCCGGCCAGCCCGAGCAGTTCGAGCCCCGAATCGAGGGTGACCGCCTGATCGGCCGCGGCGCCTACGACATGAAGGGCGGCCTGGCGGCGATGATGTGCGCGCTCAAGGACGCCGGGAGCCAGGACCAGGTCCGGGTGCGGCTGATCTGCGTGCCCGACGAGGAATCCGAGGACCTGGACGAGCGCTCGACCGACGCCGCCGTGGCCCGGGGATTGGGCGGAGACTTCGCGATCACCGGCGAACCGACCAACCTCCACATCGGCGTCCAAGCCAAGGGCGTGCTGGTCATGCGAATCGTCGTGCACGGACGCGCCGCCCACAGCTCGACGCCGTGGCTGGGCGACAACGCCGTGCTCAAGGCGATCGACGTGTTCCGCGCGATCGAGACGCTGCCCTTCTCGCGTGAATCCTCAGAGATGTTCGACCGGCCCTCGATCAACCTGGGGCGGATCGAGGGCGGCGACGCGCTCAACAAGGTCCCTGACCGCTGCGAGATGGCCGTCGACGTGCGCTACCTGCCCGGCCAGGACCCGGGGGAGATCCTCGAGCAGGTGCGAGCGATTGCCGGGATCGACGTCAAGCGAACCTTCATTCACCCGCCGGTCATGGTCTCGCCGGCCGACCCCTATGTCCGCGCGCTGTGCGACGCCGTCTCTCGATCGCGGCCGGGCACCGAAGCCCTGAGCGTTGGTCGAGACGGCGCTTCGGATGCCGCGTCGTTCATCGAGGCGGGCATCCCGGCGGTCGAGTTCGGCCCGGCTGGCGCTGGTCACCACGGCCCCGAGGAGTGGGTCTCGGTTTCGTCCCTGGCCAGCTACCGGCGGGCCCTGGGCGACTTCGTGCGCAGACTGTCCACCGCTGCCCTTCGCGAGGCGAGCGGTACCGGGTTCGGGCAGAGCGAGGGCGGCGGGCTGACCGCGATCGAGGGGGGCCTGACGTGAGCTTCATCCCCCGGACCCGCGGCGGCGCCCTGTGGCGCTTCCTGCTCGCCGCTGTCCTGATCATCGGCGCCACCGCCGCCACCACGGCGGTCGCCGGTCTGCTCCAGTTCAAGCAGCTCGGGGATTATCTGAACATCAGCCCGTCGATCGTGCACGCCGACGTCCACGTGCCGCCGCCCGGCCAGCCCCAGACGGTGCTGGTGATCGGGTCCGATCACCGGATCGGCGAGGCGTTCAATGCCGCCCACACCGACACGATGCTGCTCGTCCACCTCAACGCCGACTCGCAGACGATCAACGTGATGTCGATTCCCCGCGACCTTCAGGTCACGATCCCCGGCTTCGGCGTCTCCAAGCTCAACGCCGCCTACGCCGACGGCGGCCCCAACCTGTTGATCAAGACGATCAAGGCCAACGTCTTCCCGAACCTGCACGTCAACCACATCGTCGACGTCAACTTTGGGAGCTTCCAGGCTTTGGTCAACGCGATCGGCTGCGTCTATGCCGATGTCGACCACCGCTATTACAACAACACCGCGCTGACCAACTATTCGAGCATCGACATCCAGCCGGGCTACCAGAAGCTGTGCGGCGTCGACGCGCTGGCCTTCGTGCGCTTCCGTCACACCGACTCCGACCTGGTCCGCAACGCCCGCCAGCAGGACTTCATCCGCTGGGCCAAGGACCAGTACGGGGTGGGAAGCATCCTCGCCAACCGCGACAAGCTGCTGAAGATCTTCGGCGCCCACACCCAGACCGACCACAATCTGCACACGGTCGATGGTCTCATCAACCTGTTCGATCTCGTCGTGAACGCCGCCGGCCACCGGATCAAGCAGGTCAGGTTCCCGGCCCAGATCCAGCCGTGCACGGCGACTGCCTGCTTCGTGACCGCCGACGCCAGCGCCGAGGCGGGCGCGTTCTCCACCTTCATGCGCCCGACCCTCGCCGCGGCGGCACCGGCCAAGCGCAGCGGCGCTGGGCGAGCCAAGCGCTCGCGGGCCGCCAAGCTGTCAGCGGCCGGCCTGGTGGCCGACGTCGGTGATGGCAAGAGCCAGGCGGCCGCGCTGGGCCACGCCGGGATGCCGGTCTACTACCCAAGGCTGATCGTGGCCCATACGAACTACTGCTCGAGCCTGACCAGCATCTGCCCGTTGGAGACCGCCAGTCCCGGCTCCTACCCCCGGGCCTATCTGATCCGCGATCAGCAGCACCGGCCGCACGCCGCCTACCGGATGACGCTGGTCCTCAACTCGCTGCTGGGCGAGTACTACGGTGTCCAGGGCACGACCTGGCAGCGCCCGCCGTTGCTCGGCTCGCCGCTCCAGACCAAGGTCGTGGCCGGCAAGCGCCTGGCGATCTATGAGCAGGGCGGGAGCATCACCGATGTCGCCTGGCACACCGCGCACGGGGTCTACTGGGTCTCCAACACCCTGACCACGGACATCCCCAACCGCGAGATGATCAACCTCGCGGCCTCGCTGACGCACTGATCCCGCCGGTCGGGCAGAGCTTTGGGCAGGCGCGGAATCCGCCCGGCCAATCGTCCCCGCTACCCTCGACCGCTCGATGAGCAACGAACGGGAACCCATCGCCGTGATCGGCACGGGCTACGTAGGCCTGGTGACGGCGGCCGGCTTTGCCGAGCTCGGCTCAGACGTCTGGTGCGTCGACATCGACGCCGCGAAGGTGGAGCGCCTCGAGCGCGGCGAGATCCCGATCTACGAGCCTGGGCTGACCGAATCGGTGGCCCGCAACCGCGAGCGTCTGCATTTCTCCACCGAGCTGGGCGCGGCGCTCGAGCACGCCCGGCTGCTGTTCGTGGCCGTGGGCACGCCCCCCACGTACTCCGGCGACGCCGACCTGTCGGCCGTCAACGCGGTCGTAGCCGAGATGCCGGCCTCCGATCGTCACGCGCTGGTTATGAAGTCGACTGTCCCCGTCGGCACCGGCGCCGCCATCCAGCGGGGCTTCGCGGCCCAGAACAAACAGGACTTCGCCTACGTCTCCTGCCCCGAGTTCCTCAAGGAGGGCTCGGCCCTGGAGGACTTCCTGGCTCCCGACCGCGTGGTGGTGGGTGACGACGGCAACTGGGCCGGCGACGCCGTGGTCGGGCTCTACGAGCCCCTGAACGCTCCGGTCGTGCGCACCGATGTGGCCAGCGCGGAGATGGTCAAGCTGGCCGCCAACGCGTTCCTGGCCACCAAGATCTCGTTCATCAACGAGATCGCCAACGTCTGCGAGGAGACCGGTGCCGATGTGCTCGAGGTGGCGCGCGGGATGGGCCTGGACAGGCGGATCGGCCACCACTTCCTCAAGCCCGGGATCGGCTTCGGGGGTTCGTGCTTTCCCAAGGATGTGTCCGCGCTCAAGCAGCTGGCCGGCAACTCGGGCTACCACTTCCAGCTCCTGACGGCGGTGATCGAGGTCAACGAGCTGCAGAAGCGGCGCGTGGTCTCCAAGCTGCAAAAGCATCTCGGCCCGCTGGTCGGCAAGCACATCACCCTGCTCGGGCTCGCCTTCAAGGCCAACACCGACGACATGCGCGAGGCCTCCTCGCTGGTGCTGGCCGCTCGGCTCCAGGCCGACGGGGCCCAGGTCAGCGCCTACGATCCGGTTGCTGAGGCCGAGGCCCGCACGCTCATGACCGGTGTGCACTTTGCCCCCTCTGCGCTGGACGCGCTCGCGGGGGCCGACGCCTGCGTGCTGGTCACCGAGTGGCCTGAGTTCGCCGAGCTCGACTGGGGCGCGGTGAGCGAACGGATGGCGGGCCGGTTGGTGGTCGACGGGCGCAACTTCGTCGACGGCGACGCGCTCCGAGCGGCCGGTTTCATCTATGAGGGGATCGGGCGTTAAATGCCCGAGACCAGCGTGAGCATGTGCAGGCCCTGATCCTCGCGGGCGGCGAGGGAACCCGGCTGCGGCCGCTGACCTCGACCACCCCCAAGCCAGTGGTCCCGCTGGTCGACCGCCCGTTCATCTCCTACATGCTCGAGTGGCTGCGCCGCCACGGTGTCGACGACGCGATCCTGTCCTGCGGCTTCATGGCCGACGGAGTCCGCTCGGTGCTCGGGAACGGTGAGGGCCTCGGGGTGCGCCTGCGCTACGTAGAGGAGCCCGAGCCGCTCGGGACCGGGGGCGCGCTCAAGTACGCCGAGGAGATGCTCGACGAGCGCTTCCTGATGCTCAACGGCGACGTTCTCACCGACATCGATTTGTCTGAGCAGCTGCGCCAGCATGACCGGACCGGCGCCCGCGTCACGCTGGGCCTGTTTGGAGTCGAGGATCCCTCCGCCTATGGGCTCGTGACGCGCCACGAAGATACGTCAGTCAAGGCGTTCGTGGAGAAACCGAGCTCGGACGAGATCGAGACCAACCTGATCAGCGCGGGTGCCTACGTGATCGAGCGCGAGGTGCTGGATCAGATGGCCCCGGCCGGGAGCCGCATCTCGATTGAGCGCGACCTGTTCCCCGAGCTCGTGGGTCACGGCCTCTACGGCTACGAGGGATCGGGCTACTGGCTGGACATCGGGACTCCCGACCGCTATCTGCAGGGAACCTTTGACATCCTGGAAGGCGACGTCGAGACCGAGGTCGGCCACCGGGTCGCGCAGGCGGGCGGGGTGCTCAGCGAGAGCTCGGTGCAGGGTCGGGTGCACGCGCCGAGCGTGCTCGGACCCGAGTGCGTGGTGGCGGCGGGCGCGATCCTCGGTGGAAGGACGGTGCTGGGCCGAGGCGTGACCGTGGCCACCGGCGCCCACATTGACTCCTCGGTGTTGCTCGACGGGTGCTCGGTGGGCGCCGGAACCCGGCTCAGCGGCGCGATCCTCGGCTCCGGTGTGACGATCGGAGCGCGCTGCCGGATCGACCGCGGCGTCGTACTCGGTGCCGGCGTTCGGATCGGGGCGGGCAACGTGCTCACGGCCGGAATGCGTATCTTCCCCGGCGTGGAGTTGCCCGACGGAGCTGTGGCGTTTTGACCGCGACTGGAGCCCTGAGCCGCGACGCGATTGCCACCCTGGATCCAACCGGCCAGCTCAACGACATCCTGGACCTGCCCGAGCATCTGCGCGACGCGCTGTGGCGCGTGGAATCGGCGCGGGTGGCGCCCCAGGAGTCGCCCGGTGGGCTCGTCGTGGCCGGCATGGGCGGCTCGGCGATCGGCGGCGCGCTGGCCGTGGCGGTGCTCGGTGATCGGGCGTCGCGCCCGATCTCCACCTCCCGCGACTACGCCCTGCCGTCGTGGACGACACCCGATACGACCGTCCTGTGCGCGAGCTACTCGGGCGATACCGAGGAGACGCTGGCTGCCTACGACGCCGCTGGCGCGCTCGGCGCGCGCCGGGTCGTCTCCACGACGGGCGGCCGGCTCGCCACGCTGGCCCGTGAGGATGGGGTGCCCGTGATCCCGCTGCCCGGCGCCTACCAGCCTCGGGCCGCGGTCGGCTACGCGCTCGTCGTCGCGCTCGAAGTGGCCGCGCTGGCCGGTGTGGCCGAGCGGATCCACACCGAGATCGACGTCGCCGCCGCGCACGCCGAGCAGCTGGTCACCGATTGGGGCCCCGATGCCCACGAGGATTCGCTGGCCAAGCGCCTGGCCCGCGCGCTGCACGGCACAATCCCGTCGATCGCCGGCGCCGGGCTCACCGCCTCGATCGCCTACCGCTGGAAGACCCAGATCAACGAGAACGCCAAGCTGCCCTGCTTCGCTGCCGAGTTGCCCGAGCTTGATCACAACGACATCGTCGGCTGGGAGGGAGCCGCCGAGCTGGGCCGCTTCAGCACCGTGTTGCTCGACGATTGCGATCTGCATCCGCGCGTGCGGGCCCGCGTCGAGCTCACTCGCCAGCTGATCGAGCCCGCGTCGGCCGGGGCGTATCGAGTGGAGACGGTGGGGGAGACCCGGATGGAGCGGCTGGTCTCGCTCGTGCTCTTGGGCGACCTCGTATCGCTCTACCTGGCCATCCTGAGGGGCGTGGACCCGGCCGCGATCGCCGTGCTTGACCAGCTCAAGGCCACGCTGGCTGCGACTTAGCGCCCTCCGGCGCGCGGCCGGCCCGGGCGCCGCCGGGGCTTCAAAACCTTGACACGATCGTGGTAGGGTTAGGGCAGCGATGGAGACCCTGACGATCAACGAGGCGGCGGGAACGACCGGATGGTCACCGCGCATGCTGCGCTACGTCGAGTCGGCCGGGCTGGTGGCTCCAGCGCGCTCGGCCTCGGGCTATCGCCTCTACGGAGCGGCCCAGCTTCAGCGCTTGCGCACGCTCAAGGAGCTGATCTCACGATTTGACGTCGGCCTCTCCGACGTGGCCTTCGCGGCGCGCATGTCCACTGACCCGGAGCTGCAGGCCGCCGTGCGGCGCTGGCTGGAGTCAGAGGCCAGCCGCCCCGAAGACGTCGATCCGGCCGACTGGCTGCGGTTCGAGCAGAGCAAGCACGAACGGCTGCTGGCGGCCGTGACCGCGTGAGCGCCGGCACCCGCCACCGCCCCCACAAACCCAAACTGGAGCAGAGATGACAACGACCGTCCCGGACACCGACTTCAAGGTCGCCGACCTCGGCCTGGCCGCCTTCGGGCGCAAGGAGATCCAGCTCGCCGAGCACGAGATGCCCGGCCTGATGGCGACCCGGCGCGAGTACGCCGAGAGCCAGCCGCTCAAGGGCGCGCGGGTCACCGGCTCGCTGCACATGACGATCCAGACCGCGGTCCTGATCGAGACCCTGACCGCGCTCGGCGCCGACGTCCGCTGGGCGAGCTGCAACATCTTCTCCACCCAGGACCACGCGGCGGCGGCGATCGTCGTCGGTCCCGACGGCACCCCCGAGGACCCCCAGGGCATTCCCGTGTTCGCCTGGAAGGGCGAGACGCTCGAGGAGTACTGGTGGTGCACCGATCAGGCCCTGAGCTGGCCGGAGGGGGGTCCGAACATGATCCTTGACGACGGCGGCGACGCCACCCTGCTCGTACACAACGGTGTCGAGTACGAGGCTGCTGGCGCCGTCCCTGACGTCTCCTCCGCGGAGAACGAAGAGCACGCCGTGATCCTCGGGCTGCTGACCCGCTCGCTGGCCGATGACCCGCAGCGCTTCACGCGCATGGCCGCCGACATCCAGGGCGTGACCGAGGAGACGACCACCGGCGTCCACCGCCTGTACCAGTTCGCCGAGCAGGGCAAGCTGCTGTTCCCGGCCATCAACGTCAACGACTCGGTGACCAAGTCCAAGTTCGACAACAAGTACGGCTGCCGCCACTCTCTGATCGACGGGATCAACCGCGCCACCGACGTTCTGATCGGCGGCAAGGTCGCCGTCGTGTGCGGCTACGGCGATGTCGGCAAGGGCTGCGCGGAATCGTTGCGAGGCCAGGGAGGGCGCGTGATCGTGACCGAGATCGATCCGATCTGCGCGCTCCAGGCGGCGATGGACGGCTATCAGGTCGCGCGGCTCGACGACGTGCTCTCAAGCGCTGACATCTTCATCACCACGACCGGGAACAAGGACGTGATCACCGCCGAGCACATGGCCGAGATGAAGCATCAGGCGATCGTCGGCAACATCGGCCACTTCGACAACGAGATCGACATGGCCGGCCTGGGCCGGATCGAGGGCATCGAGCGCATCAACATCAAGCCCCAGGTCGACGAGTGGGTGTTTCCGGGCGGGCGGACGATCATCGTCCTCTCCGAGGGACGTCTGCTGAACCTCGGTAACGCCACCGGCCATCCGAGTTTCGTGATGTCCAACTCGTTCACCAACCAGGTGATCGCGCAGATCGAGCTGTTCACCAAGCCCAGCGAGTACGGCAAGCAGGTCTTTGTGCTTCCCAAGCACCTCGACGAGAAGGTCGCTCGCCTGCATCTCGAGGCGCTCGGGGTCCGGCTGACCGAGCTCAGCGCCGAGCAGGCGTCCTACCTGGGCGTCCCGGTCAACGGCCCCTATAAGTCCGACCACTACCGCTACTAGCCCGGTCCTCCCGGCCCTCCGGCGCGAGCGCGGTCGAAAATGGCGCGAGCATCGGTTCCGGCCCACGACGTAGCCGATCTCGCGCTGGCCGGCGACGGTGAGGCCCGGATCGGCTGGGCGGCAGGACAGATGCCGGTCCTGGCGATGATCCGGGAGCGTTTTCGCACCGAGCGCCCCCTGGCGGGGGTGCGGATCGCCGCCTGTCTGCACGTGACCGCCGAGACGGCGAGCCTGATTCGCACGCTCAGCGCCGGTGGCGCCGAGGTTGCCCTGTGCTCGGCCAACCCCCTCTCCACGCAAGATGACGTGGCGGCGGCGCTGGTCATGGCCGACGGCGTCGAGGTCCGGGCGGTCCGGGGCGAGGGCCTGGACACCTACGTCGAGCACGTGCTGGCGCTTCTGCAGACGCTGCCCCAGGTCACCCTGGACGACGGCGCTGATCTGCTCGTCACCGCCCACGCCCAAGGCGGAGAGCTCGTCGAGGGGCTGATCGGCGGCACCGAGGAGACCACCACCGGCCTGGTCCGGCTGCGCCGGCTCGAGGCAGAGGGCAAGCTGCGCTGCCCCGTCCTGGCCGTCAACGAGGCCCGAACCGAGCGCGCGCTCAATGATCGCCACGGCACCGGGCAATCGGCTCTGGACGGGATCATCCGTGCCTCGGGGGTGCTGCTGGCAGGCAACACGGTGGTGGTCATCGGTTACGGCTGGGCGGGGCTCGGGATTGCCGAGCGCGCCCGCGGCGCCGGGGCAGCCGTGATCGTCTGTGAGGTCGATCCCCTGCGGGCGCTCGAAGCCCGGATGGCCGGCTACGAGGTGATGCCTTCGCTCCAGGCGGCCGAGCGCGGAGACGTGTTTGTGACCGTGACCGGCTCGCGGCGGGTGCTGCGCGGCGAGCACTTCGCGGTCATGAAGGACGGCGCGATCCTGGCCAACGCGGGTCACTTCGACGTCGAGCTCGATCTCGAGGAACTGGCCGAGCAGGCCACGGGGGGGATCCGCGAGGTCAAGCGCCTGGTCCAGGAATACACGCTCGCCGACCGGCGGCGGCTGAACCTGCTCGCCAACGGCCGCGTGGTCAACCTGGCCGCCGCCGAGGGCCATCCCGCTGCGGTCATGGACGTCTCCTTCGCACTTCAGGCCCTGAGCGTCGAGGACCTGGTGAGCCGGCGCGACGAGTTCGGGCCCGGGGTGCATCCGGTCGCAGCCGGGATCGACCGCGAGGTGGGCCGGCTCAAGCTCGAGGCGCTCGGGGTCCGGATCGACGCGCCGACCGCCGAGCAGGAGCACTACCGCGAGTCCTGGGGTTGAGGTAGCGTTCGCGTCCACGATGGAGGGCGCCCAGACAGGCGAAGTGCTGCGCGGTGGGATCGACCTCGGCGGGACCAAGATCGAGGCGATCGTCGTCGATTCCGAACAGCAGGTCCGGGGTCAAGCGCGAGAACCCACGCCCACGGCGGGCGGCCCGGCTGCGGTCGCCGAGGCGATGGCACAGGCGATGAAGAGCGCCGCCCAGGCGGCCGGCGTGGAAACCGGCTCGCTGGCCGGGGTGGGGGTCGGCTCGCCCGGCGACGTCGACGAGGGGGCCGGCACGGTCGCCAACGCGCGCAACCTGCCCCAATGGCTGGCGCCGTTCGCACTCGCGGAAACGCTCGCCCAGGCGCTCGCGACCCGCGTCCTGCTCGGCAACGACGTCCAGGTCGCCACCGACGCCGAATTCGCCCACGGGGCCGGCAAGCCCTACGACTCGGTTCTGGGCGTGTTCTGGGGCACCGGAGTCGGTGGCGGCCTCATCCTCAAGGGTCAGCCCTGGCTGGGCCGCGGTGGCGCCGGCGAAATCGGTCATATGGTGGTGCGTCGCGGCGGTGCGCATTGCCCGTGCGGGGGTCGCGGCTGCATGGAGGCCTACGCCGGCCGGCTGGCGATGGAATCCCGCGCCCGACGCGAGGCCGACAAGGGCGTCAATACCGACCTCTTCAAGCTGATGAAAGAGCGCGGGCGCACGCGGCTGACAAGCTCAGTCTGGGAGCATGCGCTTGCCAACGAGGATCCGCTGGCCACCGAGCTGATCGAGCGCGCGGTCAAGGCGCTGGGAGCGGGCATCGCCTCGGCGGTCAACCTGCTCGACATCGAGGCGGTGATCATCGGCGGCGGACTCGGCGTGCGCTTTGGCGAGCCGATGGCGGAGCGGATCTCCTTGCAGATGCACCCCCACCTGTTCAATGACGATCGTCCACCGGCCGTGCGGGTGGCCGGACTGGGCGATCTCAGCGGCGGGATCGGCGCGGCGATGCTCGTCTCCGCGCACAGTTAGGAGGCGACTTCGAGGGCGTCAGCCGCACGCTCGGCGCGCTGGGCTTCGCGCTCGGATTCGTTGAGCATGCGCACGAACAGCCAGACCAGCGCGACCCCCATCACGACCGACTGCTCGAGCGCCATGACCAGCCCGGCCAGTGATTGATCTTCGGCCGGCGAAAGGCCCCAGTAGTGGGGGTGGTGCTGGTAGAAGGGATAGATCGAGCTGGGCGCGAAGGCGAGCGCGATGCCCAGCACGCCGACCAGCAGCTTGGTCGAGACCATGTAACCGATCGGCCCCATTCCGCCCAGCCGCATTCGGCCGCGGATCGGGGAGAGCACGTGCCACCAGTAGAGCGCTCCAGCGACCGAGAAGCACAGGTGCTCGAAGGCGTGGACGCCCGAGTTGTTCAGCGCGGCGTCGTACATCGAGGGGATGTGCCAGGCCCACATGAAACCGGCGTAGGCGAGGACGGCAAAGGCCGGGTGAAAAATGAGGCCGGCGCGCCGCTCGATCGCATTCAGCCGGCGGGTGATCGGGCGCAGGAGCACCTTGCTGAGGCCGAGGATCAACAGGATCGGGGCGATGTCGAGCAGCAGGATGTGCTGGACCATATGCATCAGCATGAGCTGATCGCCGAGCGAGTCAATCGGGGAGACCAGCGCCGCCAGGATCGCCACCAGACCGCCCGCGAACAGGGCCGGGCGTCCGTAGCCGGGCCGGTGCGAGGCGCCGGTGGCGCGGGCCCGGCGCCAGCCGACCCCGTAGACGAACGCCAGGGCGGCCACGCCGATCAGCACCGTCGGCTCGGGCGACCAGCTGATCGTGGGGGCTACGTCAGTGGGCAAGATGGGTATTTATACGCTGTACAGAGCTGGCCGGCAGGAATATCCTCGCAGCACAGATCAACGGTCCCATCCAGGAGGTCAATCAATGAGGATCGAGGTCAAGGGTCGTAACGTCGCGGTCTCTGACGATGTGCGGGAGCACGTCGAGAAGCGTTTCGGCAAGGTCGCCAAGCAGGTGTCCGAACTCGCCGAGCTCGAGGTCGAGCTCTATGAGGAGCGCAACCCGGCGATCGCAGACTCCCAGGTCGCCGAGGCCACGCTGCACCTCAAGGGGGTGACGTTGCGGGCGCGCGACTCGTCGCGCGAGATGCTCCATTCGATCAACCTGTGCGCTGACGAGATATCAGTCCAGGTCAAGCGCCACCGTGACAAGCGCCGCAAGCGCCGGGAGGCGCGGGCCGCTGCCACACCGGTCGTGCCGCCCGTGACCGGGGACGTTTCGCCCGCGGCTTGATCGGCTTGGGCCGGTGGAATCGCTCCTCAGGACCGGCCCTGATCGCCGCCCATGACGGCTCGCCGACCGCCTACGGAATCGGCTGGCGAGACCACCTGCGGTCGCTCTGTCCCGCCTCGCCCGCGGCTGTCCCCGCGCTACCCTAGCCCCTATGTCCTTTCTGAACCGTGCCCTGAGTATGGGCGAGGCCAAAAAGTTCAAGGGCTACGAGCAGCGAGTGGCGCGAATCAGCGCCTATGAGGACGAGCTCGAGCACAATGACGACACCGAGCTGCGAGAGGCAGCCGATGCCCTGCGCGATCGTGCCCGCAACGGCGAATCGCTCGATGATCTGCTCTACGAGTGCTTCGCGATCGTCCGCGAAGCGGGCAAGCGGACGCTGGGCATGCGCCACTTCGACGTCCAGCTGATCGGCGGCATGGTCATGCACGACGGCTGCATCGCCGAGATGAAGACCGGCGAGGGCAAAACGCTGACCGCGACCTTGGCAGTGGTCCTGAACTCGCTGGGCGGGCGGGGCGTGCACCTGGTGACGGTCAACGATTACCTGGCCCGGCGTGACGCGATGTGGATGAAGCCGATTTACGACCTGCTCGGCGTGACCGTCGGCGTCCTGCAGAACATGCAGCCCTATGAGGAGAAGCGCGCCGCCTACGCGGCTGACGTCACCTATGGCACCAACTCCGAGTTCGGCTTTGACTATCTGCGCGACAACATGGCCCAGACGCTGGAGGAGAAGGTCCAGCACGGCGGTCGGCCCAAGCCCGAGGAGGGCAAGTCTCCCTACCACACGTTCGCGATCGTCGACGAGGTCGACAACATCCTCATCGACGAGGCCCGGACACCGCTGATCATCTCCGGCGCCCCCGAGCAGGCGGCCGACTTGTACGCGAAATTCGCTCGCCTGGCGCCCAAGATGAAGGCCGGCAAGACGCCCGAGGGCATGGATCCGCGGTCCAAGAAGGAGTTCGTCGCCGACTTCGACTACGAGTTCGAGGAGAAGCACAAGACGATCTCGGTCACCGAACTCGGCGTTGACAAGGCCGAGAAGTTCCTCGGGATCGATCACCTCTATCGGGCCGAGAACGGTCATCTCGTCAACCACCTGATCCAGTCACTGAAGGCCGAGTCCCTCTACCGGCGCGATGACGACTACGCGGTCATTGACGGCGAGGTCAAGATCGTCGACGAGTTCACCGGGCGGATCCTCGAGGGCCGGCGCTGGTCTGAGGGCCTGCATCAGGCCGTCGAGGCCAAGGAGGGCGTCCGGGTTCAGGAAGAGAACCAGACGATGGCCACGATCACGCTGCAGAACTACTTCCGGTTGTACGACAAGCTGGCGGGCATGACCGGCACGGCGCTGACCGAGGCGACCGAGTTCATGAAGATCTACAAGCTGCCGGTGGTCCAGATCCCGACCAACCGCAACATGGTCCGCGACGACCGCAACGATCAGGTCTACAAGACCAAGGATGGCAAGTGGGCAGCGGTGGCCAGGGAGATCGAGCAGCGCCACGAGGCCGGGCAACCGGTCCTGGTGGGAACGATCTCGGTCGAGGTCTCCGAGCTGCTCTCCTCGCAGCTGAGCAAGAAGGGCATCAAGCATTCGGTGCTCAACGCCAAGCCCGAGTTCGCTGAGCGCGAGGGTGAGACGATCGCCGAGGCCGGCGCGCCCGGGGCGGTCACCATCGCCACCAACATGGCCGGCCGGGGGGTCGACATCAAGCTGGGCGGCAACGCCGAACACCTGGCCGCGCTTGAGGTCACCAAGCTCGGCTTGGCCCCCGGGATGCCCGACTATGACGAGCACATGGCCAATGTCCTGCCCTCGATCGAGGAACAGGTCGAGGGCCTCCGGGAACAGGTTCTGCAAGCCGGCGGCCTGTTCATCATCGGCACCGAGCGCCACGAATCACGGCGGATCGACAACCAGCTGCGCGGCCGCTCCGGCCGCCAGGGCGACCCCGGCGAATCGCGCTTCTTCCTCTCCGCCCAGGACGACCTCGTCCGATTGTTCGCCGGCGAGCGGATCTACAAGATCCTGGACCGGCTCGGCAGCGTTGACGACGAGGGCAACGAGGAGCCGATCGAAGCCGGAATGCTCTCCAAGCAGATTGAGAAGGCGCAGAAGAAGGTGGAGGAGCAGCACTTCCTGATGCGAAAGCACACGCTCGAGTACGACGACGTCCTCAACCAGCAGCGAGATGTCGTCTACACCTATCGCGACGAGGTGCTCGAAGGTCGCGACATGTCCGCCGCCGCCCGCGAGGAGATCGTCAACCTGATCGATCGTCTCGTCGACGAGTACACCGCCGGGGAGTTCATCGAGGACTGGGACGTCGAGGGGCTGATGCGACGGATCGAGGAGATCTTCACCCCGAGCGACGAGCTCGCCGCCGTCGATCCCAACCGGGTCGACCGCGAGGACCTCGTCGTGCGTCTCCAAGAGGAGGCAATGGCCAGCTACGACGCGCGCGAGCAGGAGCTGGGCGAGGAGCTGATGCGCAACGTCGAGCGCTTCCTGCTGCTGCAAATCATCGATCAGCGCTGGCAGGAGCACCTCTACGACATGGACTACCTTCAGCAGGGTATCCATTTGCGGGGTTTTGCCCAGATCGAGCCCCTGGTGGCTTACAAGAACGAGGCCTTCGAGCTCTTCCGTGACCTCATGAACTCCGTCTGGGGCGACTTTGCACGGCTGATCTTCCACGTCGAGGTCACGATTCACGAGGAGGATGGCTACGGGGCGCCGGCCCCGAGCAGCCGCACCGACCCTGCCCGCACCTCACCCACGGGCGGTGGCCGGGTGAGCTACTCCGGCGGTTCGTCATCTCAGCCCAGCGCGCTGGCCATGGCGGCCGCCGCGGGGGGTGAGCCCTACCCTGAAGGGCAGGAGGAGGTGCCCCTGATGCCGGCGGTCGAGCAGCGCCGGGTCGACGACACCGAGCAGATCGGGCGCAACGACCCGTGCTGGTGTGGCTCGGGCAAGAAA
>JBOGYN010000007.1:0-10782 GCA_050696855.1 Solirubrobacteraceae bacterium
GGCCATGAGCAGGGGCAGGAGTTCGAGCACGGACGCAAGCTGGCCTTCGATGATGTGACCGTCGCCCGTGACATCCTCCGGGGGGCACCGGCGGGGGCCGGCGCCCCTCCCCGATGAAGCCCTGGACACCGCAGCACCTCGCCGCTTGCGCCGGGGCGACCCTGGCAGCGCCGGCCGACGGTACCGCCGGGCCCGAGCGGGTGACGATCGATTCGCGCGAGGCTGGGCCCGGAACCCTGTTCGTCGGGCTCTCCGGAAGCCGCCAGGACGGCGGCTCCTTTGCCGCCCCCGCGCTGGCCGCGGGCGCCTGGGGGGTGCTCGTCACTCCGGCTCACGCCGCCGCGGCCCGGGGTGCCGGACCCGGGGTGGTGCTCGCGGCCGAAGATCCGCTGCACGCGCTCCAGGCCCTGGCCACCGCCTGGCGGCGTGAGCTCGGGGCAGGTGGGGCGGACGGCGGGGGCGGGTTCCAGGTCATCGGCGTCACCGGCTCGACGGGCAAGACCTCGACCAAGGACATCCTCTCGGCGCTGCTGGCGCCGCATCGGCGGACGGTGGCCTCGCGCGCCAACTACAACACCGAGATCGGGGTGCCGCTCGAGATCCTGGCCGCCGACGCCGGCACGGAGCTGCTCGTGCTCGAGCTGGCGATGCGCGGGGCCGGTCAGATCGCCGAGCTCGCCACGATCGCCGCGCCCGACGTCGGCGTGATCGTCAGCATCGGGCCGGTCCACCTCGAGCTGCTGGGGACGGTCGAGAACGTCGCCGCGGCCAAGGCCGAGTTGATCGCCGGGCTGACCGCCGGCGCCACCGCGATCGTCCCGGTCGGCGAGCGCCTGCTGGATCCGCATCTGCGCCCCGACGTGGAGACGGTGACCTTCGGAGACGGGGGAGAGGTCCACTACGAGCGCCAGGAGGACGCCCGGGTGGTGATCGACGCCCGGGGGGAACGGATCGAGCTGGAGGTCAGCTTTCGTCAGACCCATCTGCGGACCGATCTGCTCGCTGCCGTGGCGGCGGCCCAGGCGGTCGGCGTCACCCCGAGCGGGGTGGTCGAGCTCGCGCTCAGCTCTGGCCGGGGGGAGAGCGTGGTGCTGGCCGGCGGCGTAACGGTCATCGACGGCTGCTACAACGCCAACCCGATGTCGATGCGTGCCGCCCTCACCGATCTCGCTGACTCCGCGGCGCGCAGCGGAGCGCCGCGGCGGGTGGCCGTGCTGGGCGACATGCTCGAGCTTGGTCCGGATCGCCGCGCTTACCACCTCGAGCTGGGGGAGGTCGTCACGGCGGCCGGCGTCGACCTGCTGGTCACGGTCGGGCCCCTGGCGGCCGCGATCGCCGAGCGTTTCGATGGGGAGGCTCAGGTTGTCGCGGATGCCGGCGAAGCCGCCGCGATCGTCCCCGAGCTGCTCGAGCCGGGGGACGTCGTGCTCGTCAAGGGGTCACTGGGCGTGGGGCTCAAGCGCGTGTGCCAGGCCCTGGGCGTGGGAGGGGAGGGCTGATGGGCTCGGTCTCCGGGCGGGTCCTGATCGCCGGCACCGCCTCGCTGCTCATCTGCCTGTTCCTGAGCCCGCGGTTCATCATCTTCCTGCGCCACCGCGAGTTCGGCCAGAACATCCGCGAGGAGGGCCCCCAGGGGCACCAGACCAAGGCCGGGACGCCCACGATGGGCGGCGTCATCATCTTTGCCGCGATCGCGGTCCCGTTCCTGATCCTTTCCAAGCGCGACTGGCAGGCGCTCGGGGTCTTCGGCGCCAGCCTCGCCTGCGCGCTGCTCGGCTTCGCCGATGACTACACCAAGATCGTCAAGCGACGCTCGCTCGGCCTGCGAGCGCGGACCAAGCTTGTGGTCACCGTGGCGATCTCGCTCGGACTGTGGTGGGTGGCGACCCAGAAGGCCAACATCGCCCCGGTGGTCCAGATCCGCTTCGTGGACGTCACGGTCGATCTGGGACCGTTCTATCCCGTCTTCATCTATCTGGTGGTGGCCGGAACCACCACCGCGGTCAACTTCACCGACGGGCTCGATGGGCTCGCCGCCGGCTGCGCGGCGATCGTGCTGCTGGCCTATATCGGCATCACCTTCATCAGCGCCGGCCAGCACGACCTGACGACGCTGGCCGGCTGCCTGGTGGGCGCCTGCATCGGCTTTTTGTGGTTCAACAGCTTCCCGGCCAGCATCTTCATGGGCGACACCGGCTCACTCGGGCTCGGTGGTGCGATCGCGGGGCTGGCGATCATGACCCAGACCGAGATGCTCCTGATCCTGCTCGGGGGGATCTTCGTGATCGAGGTGCTCTCGGTCGTGATCCAGGTCTTCTCCTTTCAGACCTTCCGCAAGCGCGTCTTCCTGATGGCGCCGATCCACCACCACTTCGAGCTCCAGGGTTGGTCAGAGACGAAGATCATCCTGCGCTTCTGGATCGTGGCCGCCGCGTGTGGCGCGATCGGATTCGTCGTCTATCAGCTGAGCATCAAGGCGTAGCGTCGGACACGATCCTCTGGACCACGCCGGCGAAATCACGCAGATCGTCGAGGTGACGCAGCGCGGCGAAGCCGGGCGAGCTGGCTCTCACCGTCGACCAAAACGGCCCTCGCTGAGTCGACGTTCGACCCCGGCGGCGAGCATCGCCCGCAGCGGAGCGGTGTCGAGGTAATCGAGCAGGCCACGAGCTTCCCGCCGGACCCGCGCCGCCCGGTCGCGCTCCACCAGGCGAAGCCCGTCGCGCGTGGGGTCAAGACCGAGGACGAGCCACACGGCGACGTCAACGTCAGAGAGCGCCCCCGCCGTCCCGCGCGCTTGGAAACCGATCAGGGCTGCATCCTTGGCCCTCACTAGTCTGCTCGTCTGTGCCCCAGCCGCGCCCCCTGCTTCCGGGCGGCCCGTACCTCGTAGTGGGTCTGGCCCGCTCGGGGGTCGCTGCCGCGCTCACCCTCCGGGCCCGGGGCGAGCAGGTGATCGGTGTCGACCTGGGGCCGGCCTCGAATCCGGATCTGGCCGCCGCCGCGCAAAGGCTTTCCGCCGCTGGTGTCGAAGTCAGGCTGGATGCGTCAGACGACGCGCTTGCCGCCCATGTTCGGTCTCTTATCAAGAGCCCCGGTGTTCCGGCCAGCGCCCCCCTCGTGGCGGCGGCGCGGGGCCGTGGCCTCCCCATCCTGGGCGAGCTCGAGCTCGGTTGGCGATTGCTCGAGAACGAGTTCGTCGCGGTGACTGGCACGAACGGCAAGACGACCACGACCGAGTGGATCGGTCATATCCACCGCGAGGCGGCCCTGCCGGTGGCGGTGGCCGGTAACGTCGGCACCGCCCTGACCTCGCTGGTGGGTCAGCTGGCCCCCGACGTAACCGTGGTGTGTGAGGCGTCCTCGTTTCAGCTCGAGGACACCGAAGCCTTCGCCCCCGACGTGGCCGTGCTCCTCAACCTCCAGTCCGATCATCTCGATCGTCACGGCACCTACGCCGACTACGTGGCGGCCAAGTTGCGGGTGTTCGCTAACCAGGGCAACCACGACGTCGCCGTCGCGCCCTACGAACTCGAGATCGAGGATCTCGGCGGCTGCGCGCGTCGGGTCTGCTTCGGTGACGAGCCCGGTGCCGAGCTGAGCGCCCGTTCCGGTCAGCTCTGGTGGGGTGAGGAGGCCCTGCTGCCCACGAGCGACATCTCGCTGCCCGGAGAGCACAACCGGGCCAACGCGATGGCGGCTGCGGCGGCCTGCCTGGCCCGCGGCATCGAAGCCGAGGCGGTCGCGAGCGGCCTGCGCACCTTCCCGGGGGTCGCTCACCGCCTCGAGCTGATCGCCGAGATCGACGGCGTCGCCTACGTCAATGACTCCAAGGCCACCAACGTGGCGAGCACGCTGGTCGCGCTGCGCAGCTACGCCGGAGGAGTGCACCTGATCGCGGGTGGTCGCGGCAAGGGTCAGGACTTCACGCCCCTGGCCACCACCGTCGCCGAGCGATGTACCGCCGTCTACCTGATCGGCGAGGCGGCCGCGGATCTGGCCGGCGCGCTCGCGCCGGCCGATGTGCCCCTGCTCGAGCTGGGCGACCTGGAGTCCGCGCTGCGCGCCGCCGGGGCAGCCGCCCGGCCGGGTGAAACGGTGCTCCTCTCCCCGGCCTGCGCGAGCTTTGATCAGTACCAGGACTTCGAAGCACGCGGAGAGCACTTCCGGGCGCTGGTGCCCGGGCTCTGATGGCGACCTCGACTACCCCCAAGGGGCGGAGCCCGCGCGCCAAGCCCGACCCGGCTCCCCGCCGGCGCGCCGCGGGGCGCCGGGTGGCGCCGCCACTCGAGCACCGGATCCTGATGACGGCCACGCTCTGCCTGCTGGCCTTCGGGGCCGTGATGGTCTACAGCGCCTCCTCGCCCGTGGGGGTGCTCAACGGCGGCGGGAGCGGGACCGGGGTCTTCTTCCGCTACCTCGTGTTCGTCGCCCTCGGCCTGGCCGGCATGTACGTCCTCGAGCGGCGCGGTCTGGCGCTGCTCGATCAGCGGATGGCCACGCTGCTGCTGGTCGGCACCTTCGGTCTGCTCCTGCTCGTCCTGATCCCCGGCTTCGGGGTGCAGGTCAACGGTGCCCGGCGCTGGTTCGCCGTCGGGCCGATCCAGTTCCAGCCCTCGGAGTTGATGAAGATCGCGCTCGTCCTCTACGTCGCCCGCTACCTGGCCGACCATCCCAAGCGGCTGCGGAGCTTCAAGGCGGCCGTGATGCCGATCGCGATCGTGGCCGGTCCCGCCTGCCTGATGATCGTGATCGAACCCGACCTCGGCACGACGCTGGTGGTCGCCTTCACCGTGACGGCACTCCTGATCGCCGCCGGGATGCCGATGCGCTACCTCGGCATCCTGGCCGGCCTGGCGGTGGCCGCCATCCTGCTCTTGACCATCGCCCAGCCCTACCAGCAAGCGCGTCTGACCTCATTCCTCAATCCGTGGGCGTCGAAGTCCACGGCGGGCTTTCAGGCCGTGCAAGGCCAGATCGCCCTCGGCTCGGGCGGGTTCTTCGGCGTCGGACTGGGCAAATCAGTCCAGAAGGTCTTCTATCTGCCCGAGGCTCAGACCGACTTCATCCTCGCCGTGATCGGGGAGGAGCTCGGCGTCCTGGGCGTCTTCGGGGTCGTCTTCCTGTACGGGATGATCGCCTACGCCGGACTGCGCACCGCGCGCCGGGCGGCGGGGCGACACGCGAAGCTGCTCGCGACCGGCCTCACCTCCCTGATCCTGTGTCAGGGCACGCTGAACATCTTCGTCGTCCTCGGGTTGGCGCCCCTGACCGGCGTCCCGCTGCCGTTCATCTCCTACGCCCCGACCAACCTGTGCGTGATGCTCGCCTCGGTCGGCCTGCTCCTCAACCTGTCGAGGCCCGGGGCCCGGCGGTTGAAGGCGGTCCGGCCGCCGAATCGTGACAGCGTCGCTGATCGTGAGCGACGCCGGCGGGACCGCGGGGCCCGGCGTTCCGGCGCCGGCGGTAGCCGACGCGCGGCCGGCTGACCCCGGCTTCTGGCTATCTTCGTGCCGATGGTCGACATCGGCTCATTGACCAGATGGCGATTGCTCGCGCTGTTCGCGGTGACGACGGCCATATTCCTGGCCGCTGATCACGTTGATCAGCACATCGGAAGCTCAGTCGTGCTCGCCGCGCCGCTCGATGAAACCGCGCATTTCCTCACCACCCTCTTGGCGATCTGGGCGCTCGGGGGGGTGGCCGACCGGTTTCTCGTGCCGGCCCTGGTCGCGTCGGTGGCGATCGACCTGGACCACGTTCCGGCTGACTTCGGGGCGACCTGGATCAGCGCCGGTACTCCGCGGCCGTATACCCATTCGCTGCTGACCATTGCCGGCGTGCTGCTCCTGGCCGTGGCCTGGCGTCGGCGCCGGAGCGTGCTGGTCGGAGTGGCGATCGGCCTGGCCTTGCATTTCTGGCGCGATCTCGCCGAGCCGGGCACCGGCGTCGCGCTCCTGTGGCCGTTCTCGAATGCCTCGTTCAGCCTGCCGCATGCCAGCTACCTCGCCGGGATGACGGTGATCGTCATCGCCGGTCTCGCGCGCGTTTTCTGGGGACGACGATGGCAGCCCTCGGCCACGGGCGGCGAGTCGCCTCGGCTCGGTCCCGAGGCGCACGGCCGTGCCGACCGATCGTCCTCCGCCGGCGCCGCGGTGCAAGCCGGTACGGGCGTCTGACCGTGGGCACGCCGCTGATCGTGATCGGCGCCGGCGGGACCGCGGGCCACGTCGTCCCGGCGCTGGCGGTGGCCGACGCGCTGCGGGCGGAAGGTGCCCAAGTGGCCTTTGTGGGCGGCGAGCGGGCCGAGCAGGAGCTCGTTCCGGCGGCCGGGTACGAGCTGCACACGCTTCGCGTCGTCCCGCTGCCCCGGCGCAGCGTCACCGGAGCCGCGCAGGCGGTGGCGGTCGACGCCGGAGCGTTCGTCGCCGCCCGCCGGCTCGTCCGTGAGCTGCGGCCCCAGGCCGTGTTCGGGGCCGGTGGATACGTGGCCGGCCCAGTGGGTCTCGCCGCCGCGCTGGGTCGAAAACCGCTTGTCCTGCTGGAGTCAGACAGCCACTTCGGGCTCACCAACCGCCTGCTGGCGCCGTTTGCGCGCCGCGTGTGCCTGGCCTTCCCGATCGCCGGACGCGAGGGCCGGCGCTACCGGGTCACCGGGCGCCCGGTCCCGGCGCCGGCCACCGACCGCGCGGCGGCTCGCGCCCGGTTCGGCATCTCCCCGGACGAGGACTGCGTGCTCGTGTTCGGGGGATCACAAGGGGCCAGATCGATCAACCACGCGGCCGTCGAAGCGTTTGCCGGGGCCCGCTTTCACGTGCTGCACGCCGCCGGGACGCGCGACCTGGCCGAGCTGACCGCCCCGGGGCCGCACTACGACCTGCGCGGCTACATCTCAGACTTCGGGGAGGCGATCCTGGCCAGCGACCTGGTCATCGCGCGCTCGGGCGGTTCCGTGTTCGAGGTCGCCGCCCATGGCCGGCCGATGATCCTGATCCCGTACCCGCACGCGACCGCCGACCATCAGACCGAAAACGCCCGGTTCATCGAGGCGCAAGGCGCGGCGCTGGTCATCCCCGACGATCAGCTGGACGGGCCGCGACTGGCCCAGGAGGTGGGGGGGCTGCTGTCCGATCGGGGGCGGCTGGGGGCGATGGCCCGGGCCTCAGCAGAGCTGGCGCGGCCGCAGGCCGCAAAAGACATCGCCACGGAGATCCTGACGGCCGCGATGCCGGCCGCGAGCTGAGGTCACGCGAACCCGTACGCCTCAAGCGCCCGGTCGGCCACCTGCTCCCAGGTGAAGCGACGACGGACGTGGGCGCTGGCCGACTCGGACATCTTCAGCCACCGCTCGTCATCGGTCAGGAGCTCGTTCAGCCGCTCGCGCAAGCGTTCAGGATCACCGGGTGCGACCACGAAACCGGTCAGGCCATCCTCGACCACCTCCCGCATCGCGCCGGCGCTGGTGCAGATCACCGGCGTCCCGCACGCCATCGCCTCGACCAGGGTGAGGCCGAACAGCTCGGTCTTACCTGCTCGGTCGCCGTACATGGTCAGATCGACCGAGGGCAGCACGGCGACGCAGGCCCGCTGATAGGCGCGGATGATCTCCGCGTCCGGGGCATCAGCCTCAAACCGGACGTCCTTGCCCTGGGCTAGCTGCGCCAGGTCTTCGGCGTACTTGGCGCTGTACACCCGGCCGTAGACCTCAAGACGAGCGCCGGGCGGCAGCGCCCGGATCAGCACATCGATCCCCTTGTGCGGAAGCAGGCGCCCGACGAACACGATCAGTCGCTCCCGGGCCGGTCCCCCGGGCGTGAAAACCGCCGGGTCCACGCCGCCATAGATCACCTTCGTCCGGTCAAGCAACTCCGGATAGCCCTCGGCCGCGTAGCGGCTTACGGCCAGATGGGCGTGAAACAGCGAGCTCCGGAGCCGCCTGGGCAGCACTCCGCCCGCCGCGCCATGGTCGGTCACGAACACGCGACGTCCCAAGCCGCGCGCCAACAGGGCGCTCACCTCCGTCAACTTGCTCTCGATCTGATGCAGGTGTACGACCCTCGCTCCTGCGATCTCGGCGGCGAGGAGCTCAGGCCTCGGGTTGCGGGGCCGGCGGTCGTCTCGCATCCGCGCTCCGAGCACGTGGATCGAGAGCTTGCCGAGGCGCAGACGCCGAGAGCGCGGACCGAACACCAGCAGGCGAGTCGGGACACGCTCGGCGTGGGCGCGAGCGATCTCGAGCGCAAAGCGCTCACCGCCGCCCCAGACCCCTCCGGAGCCGAACATCGCCGGTGAGATGTGTAGGACCGGCCTGGTCGATCGACCGGTCTGGCCGTTCGCTGTGCGCATCGCCGGCCGTCTGAGCCCGGTTACGAACGGACGAGCATCACGGATTTGGTGCCGCCGTTGAGCTTCTGGAGCTTCCGGGTGATCGCGGGCGGCATCCGGAGCATCCGAACCACTGTCGCGTCAAGGTCGAATGGCGGTTGCCGAATATCGACGCACCGCCAGCCGCCGGCGGCGATGTCGGTGTTCGTATCGGCGGCTGTCCCGGGGGCGTCGTCGATGATCAGGGCCATCGGGAACCGGGTTACCACCGTCACCAGGAATTCTTGGATATCGGCGTTCGGGAGGTGCTGGAGCACGTCTTTGCAGAGCAGCAGGTCGGCCCGGGGGAGCTCGGCGGGATCGTCGGGGGTGACCAGGAAGTCCACCCCCGGTCGCGCGAACTCACGCTGGTTGCGCTGTACCAGGTGTGGCACGACGTCCACGCCGGTGTAGGTGGCGCCCTGCCAATCCAGACGGCGGCCGATCTCCCAGTCTCCGCAGCCGTAGTCGACGACGCTCCCGACGCCGTTGGACCGGATGAAGTCACTCAGGTACCTGCGGTACGGGAGCGTTGCCCAGGGCCTCGACCCGTGACCGGAGCCGAGTCCGACCCCCCAGCGTCCGTCTCGGTACACCTGCTCGAAGGCCTCGCGGCTCATAGGGCTGGCACCATGCCGCCAGCCTAGCGATGCTCACTCAGGCCCTGGTCGAGCCCGGCGCGAGCTGCTGCTAGAACGGCCGGCTGGGGAAGCCGGGGCCGAGCTGCTGGTTGGCGTTGCGAGCCTCGTCGAGCGCGCGAGACAGATAGAACACGCCGCCCGGAGGGCCGCCGCCACACCCGCTGGAGTTTCCGGGGGGATGGGTCCACATGAAGGCGTCGGCGAAGGTGAAACCGGTCGTGGTGGTGTCCATCGGCCCGAGGCCGCGCCCGGGCGGGTTACACAGGTCTTCGACGCCGAACTTGACCTTGTTGTGGTTCAGGCGCGGACCCTTGCCGTTGTCGGCGGTATTGACGATGAAGTGCGCGCCGTGGGTGAGCTTGGAGATCCTCGTCGCCCAGCGGACCTCGTTGATCGTCCACTGCAGGTGGGTGTCGTTGGTGAAGAAGCCGCGGATCTTGCTGATCCCGATCGCGTTGAGGATGCGGGCCGTGTAGCGCACCGAGTTGGAGTCCGAGTAGCCGCCCTCGACGTAGACGACGGTGTGGGGGAGGGCTGACATGGCGTTGATCTCGTAGCGCAGATCAGCCTCCCACTGGGGCAGAGAGCCCATCTTGGTGACACACGATGAGGATCCGAGCGCGTCGAGCTCGAGCAGGTAGACGGCGGGCCGGCGGTCAGTGGCGGCGGCCATCTCGTCGACGCGGCGCTGGAAGACCGGGTTGTAGGCGGTGACCTGAGCCGGGGTGGGGCAGCCGCCGAGGTCGGGATGCATGAAGTAGGTGTTGATGATCGGGACCGCACCCGGGTCGGCGGTCAGGTTCGTGCAGAAGATCTTTTCGGCCTGCTTGAAGATGCCGCCGGGGCCGCCCCCCCAGGAGTAGCTGCTGAAGCGCTGGGCCTCGGGCTGGCTGGCGATCTTGGACAGTCCGGCGACCTTGGCGGCCAGCGACGGGTCTGAGGCCAGGCGCCGGGCCAGCGGCCCGGACTGAAGGTCTTGCGAGAAGCGCGCCCACGACGCGTTGTCGGCGAACGACTTGGGATTCATCCCGAGCAGCTGGGCGATGGCGCCGGCGGCCGCCCCGTGGGCGGGGCCGTCGACGAAGAAATGGGCTCCGTTGAGCGGGTCAGCGCCCGGGGAAACGGGCAGAGCCAGGGGGTTGGCCGGATCGCGCTGTGCCGAATAGGGCTCGGGGCACTGCTGGGCCGAATCGGCAGCAATGGCGACCGGCTGGCGGGCCGAGGCGGCGATCGCCACCGGCTGATGGGCGGCGGCCGGCGTCAGCGGGCCGAGCAGCGACCCGGCGCCCAGGGCGCAGGTCGCGAGAGCGGGCAAAGTGAAGCGAAGGCGGGAGAACAAGCGGGAGAGGGGCACAGGGCACTAGTCGGTAAACGACCCGACAAGCTGAAGCTAGCGAGTACCCACGTCCAGGATTTCTGGACACCCCGGGGCCGAAATTTAGGGGCGTACGTCAGTACGGGTGGCTGGGCAACCCGGGGCCCAGGCGCCCATCGGCCCGCGACGCGAGCCCGATCGCCCGGGCGGCCCAGAACATCCCTCCGGGCGGCCCGCCGTGGCAGGGCCCGCTGCTGTTTCCGGGTGGCGAGGTCCAGAGCCATGCGTCGGCGAGGGGGACGCCGGTGGCGGTCGTGTCCACGGGGCCGAGGCCGCGCCCGGGCGGGTTGCCGTGATCAGCAACGCCACGGACAGCCACCGCGCCTGCGCCCCCGAGAGCAAGCGCTGCATGGCGCGATTCCTATCAGATCAACCGTCGCTCGAAGGGCGGAACCTATAGCC
>JBOGYN010000008.1:0-4696 GCA_050696855.1 Solirubrobacteraceae bacterium
GGCTTGACGTACATGACTACGCTCATGGCACTCCAGCGCAGAATAGCTCTGCTGGCGCGCGACGATTCAATGGCCGCCGGGCGGGGCCGGTCGGTGTCGGGGCAGACGCCGCGAACACCTCCGCACATCCAGGGGCAGGCCGCATAGTTCGCAATCGACGGCGCGTTCCCTTAGACTGGGCGGGCTTGGCAGTAGGCGCTTCCTGACGCTCGCCCATCGGTGACGCGTCGCGTTTCCTACCGCGGCATCGCGAGGGTGACATGGGGGTTCGGGACATCATGGAGAAGCAAGCTCGAAGGCTCGACGGCCACGGCCGGTTGTACCGAGCGCTTGCCGTCATCGTCGTGATCGGGGCCACGGCCGCGAGCGCTCAAGGCGCCAGCTCTCTTCCGCCGTGCGCGCCCGGTACCACGATTCCGCCGACCGTCAAGATCACCGACACGACAAAGGACACGGCGATCCTCACGGCGACCCACCCGGTACAGGCCCGGTGGTCGGACGCCAACAGCGACGGGACCCTCTCGCTCCAGAACTACACCGTCACCGCCCCGTTCACGACCGTGCCTGGCGACAACTCGGCCACCTTCGTCCCCGATCATGCCGGCACGTACACGTTCGGACTGGGCTGGGAACAACACCAGATCCGAGGACCGGATAACGGCTGCACCAGCTCCCTTGCCCAGACGATCCAGGTTGTGCCCGCCACGCGCCCCCGCTTCGGGCCCGTCCACTTCTCGTTCGGTGGCCGGCTCGCCGAACGGATCACCGAGCTCTCTTGGACCCTCAATACCAGTAACCCACGACTCAATCTGGGCCTGGTGACCGCCGAGCTGCAGGCCGTGGGGCGCGACCAGCTCCCGACTTCAGGGACGCCAAAGCACACGTTGCGCTTCCCCCTGTGCGACTGTGACCCGCTGTTCGGCAAGGTCCATAACCCCAGCGTCGTCCGGGCGGGTCCGGTGGTGTTGGTGCCCAACACCGAGTTCGGAATCCGTTTCCTGATCGATGTCAAGGTGAGCACCACACACGTGACCCGGTTTGGCTATGACCTCGTCGTGCGACAGGGCGATCACCGCCTGGGCCGGCTCCGAGCAGCGGGCACCTGTCACTTCAGCTCGGGATTTTCCAACTGCAAGGTGGACCACTACAAGCCGGAGAAATAGCCGGGCTCTGTTGACGGGCGTCGGTCAGCTCTCGCTGTCACACGACTCGTCGAACAGCCCGGCCTTGCAGGACTGAAACGTCAAACCGAGCCGGCGACCCGCCGATCGTGATCACGCACGAGCACCAGGCGGCGCCGGTGCCGCAAAAGTTTCCCGCCGGATCCGAGGGATACGTGGCCATGCGGCCGCGAGCCCACACCCCCTGCTAATGAGATCTTCAGCGAAGCGGACGACGGGGGTCGAACCCGCGACCTTCGGCTTGGGAAGCCGACGCTCTACCAACTGAGCTACGTCCGCGCGGGGCTCATTCTAAGAGCGAGCAGGCTCGGGCCAAGTCGTAGACGTTCCAGTGATCAGACACGCCGCCTGGAACCGGCCGCCTGATGGCGTTCCAGGAGCTGGGCGTAGGAGTTTCTGTCACCGGCCTGGGCCGCGATCACGAGCCGGGTCTCATCCGGCTCGGCGCGGGTCGTGGCGATCGTGAACACAGACGCGTCTACGGCCGAGCTTGCCTGGAGCGTCCCGGGTGCGTCGACGCGACGCAAAGCGGGCTTCGCGCCTGGCCCCCGAGCGGCTACGCGGTCGCCGGGCTAGGTGCGACGGTGAGATCGACGCTCGGCCCGATCGGCGGCCCGTCTCTCACGGCCGGGGCGGGGCGACGGGGGAGCGGTGCCCGGGTGGGCACGGCTGAGAGCGGTCCAGAGGACGGCGCTGAAAACTCCGCCGACGATGATGACGAAGATCCCGATCCCGGTGGCGATGATGAACCCGACAATGATCAGCAGGCCGTAGGCCGGCGGGATCAGGTTGCGCATCTGTCGATTCATGTGGCGGGGGGATTCTCCTGGAGGGGTTCTCAAAACACCGTAGCGCCGTACCCGGCCCCGCGGCGGGCGGTCGCGTGCGGCGGCTCGGAGATGGCCGGGTACTAACCTTGGCCAGGCTCATGAGGCGCTTCATTCTCCCGGGCTTGGTCGCGGTCGCGGCGGTGGCGCTGCTCTCGTTGCTCATCTTCGGGGTCGCCGGCCAGACCAGCACCTCTTCGCTCGATGCCCAGGTGGCGGGCGGGCACTTTCCCACCGCCCCGAGCCTCAAGGTCACGCTACCGGTGCTCGGCTCCACGCACTCGGCCAGCCTGGCCGACTACCGAGGCAAGGTGGTGGTGCTCAATGTGTTCGCCTCGTGGTGCGGTCCGTGCAAGGCGGAAGCGCCGATCCTGGCCGATGCCGAGCGCACGCTGCGCGCCCATGGCGCGACGATCCTGGGCGTCACCTACCTCGACAACACGGCGGACTCTGAACAGTTCGTGCACCAGCAGCACATCACCTACCCGGTGCTGCGCGACGTGAGCGGCGACTTCGTGCGCTCGTTCGGGACCAGCGGGGTCCCCGAAACATTCGTGATCAACCGTCAGGGTCGGGTTCAGGCGGTGCGCCGCTACCAGCTCAACAGCACCTGGCTCAAGCAGACCCTTCCCCCGATCTTGGCCGAGCGCTCATGAGGTGGCTCGTCCGTCGCCGGCGCCTACTCGCTAGCAGCCTGGTCGCGATCAGCCTCGTGCTCGCCCCCGCCGCCTGGGGCGCCCCCCGCATCTCGTTCCTCCAGATCCAAAACGACATGATGTGCGTGGACTGTCACGAGCCACTGGCCGTGGCCCAATCCCAGGAGGCGTTCTCCGAGCGCAGCTTCATCCGTCTGCTCATTTCGCAGGGCCTGACCAAGCGGCAGATCGAGCAGCAGATGGTGGCCAACTACGGGCCCGCGGTCCTCGCCAAGCCTCCGGCGAGCGGCTTCAACCTGGTCATCTACGTGCTCCCGCCCGTGCTGCTGGCGATCGGTGTCGCGACGCTGCTGGTGACGATCCCACGCTGGCGGCGGCGCTCGCCGACCCCCGGCGCCACCGCGTCGGACGCCGGGCCGGCGCTCGACCCCGCGGACGCGCGCCGGCTCGAAGAAGAACTCGCGCGCCAGGCCTGAGCAGGCTACATCGAGTCCGGCGCGCTGACGCCGAGCAAACCCAGCGCGATCGCGATCGTCTGGCGCGCGCTCTGGGAGAGCGCGATTCGGAACGACTCGACTCCCTCGGGCTGGGCGCCGATGACCTTGCAGTCGCGGTAGAAGGCGGTGAACTCTTGCGCCAGGTCAAGCGCGTAGGCGGCGATCCGATGCGGGCCGCGCCGCTCGGCGGCCTCGGCAATCTCGTCGGGAAAGGCCGACAAAGCCTTGACGAGCGAGCGCTCCGCCGGTTCGAGGTCCCCCCCGCCCCAATCCGCGTCCGCAGTCCGGGCGGCCGAGATCCGATCGGGCGAGAGCTTGCCGAGCATTGTCACGATCCGCGCGTGGGCGTACTGGATGTAATAGACGGGGTTGTCGCGGTCCTGGCGCTTGGCGAGGTCCAGGTCCAGGTCCAGGGTCCGATCGTGCGAGCGCTGGAGCATGAAGTAGCGCGTCGCGTCGACCCCGATCTCATCGAGCAGATCGTCGAGGGTTATGAAGTCCCCGCGGCGCTTGGACATACGGGCCCGCTCGCTGCCCTCGATCAGGTGCACGAACTGGAGGATCGGCATCTCGAGCTGGTCTGGGTCGCCGCCGAGCGCCGCTAGCGCAGCCTTCATCCGCGCCACATAGCCGTGATGATCGGCGCCGACGGGTACCAGCTGGCGCTGCACCCCCCGCTCGCGCTTCTCCAGCAGGTAGCCGAGATCGGCGGCCAGGTAGGTGGGCGCTCCGCCGGAGCGCTCCAGCACGCGATCCTTGTCGTCGCCGAAGCGCGTGGTGCGCAGCCAGAGCGCGCCCTCGGAGCGGTAGCTATTGCCGCCCTCCTCGACGATCGTCAGCGCCCGCTCCACAAAGCTCGGAGACCCCTCGTGCAGGGTGCTCTCGCTGAAGAAGCGGTCATACCGGACCCGGTAGCGCTCGAGCGTGGCCCTGATCTGGGTCAAGAGCAGGGCCACCGCGGCCGCCGCGGCCTCCTCGACCGATAGCGCCTCGACATCGGGGATCGCGGCGGCCAGCTCGCGGACGTACTCGCCCTGGTAGCCACCCTCGGGCACTGCGGCGCCGGCCGCCCGGGCCAGCACGGACTCGCCGAGCAGGCGGATCTGACCCCCAGCGTCATTGAAGTAATACTCGCGGCGCACCTCGTGGCCGTGGTGGGCAAGGATCGCGGCCAGGGCGTCCCCGTAGGCCGCGTGTTGGCCGCTGGCGGCAACCAGGGGGCCGGTCGGGTTGGCGGACACGAACTCGACCAGCACCCGTTCTGGTGACTCGGCACCGCCCGAGCCAAAGCTCGGGCCCGCGTCGAGCACGTTGCGCGTGGCCCGGCGGTACCAGACGTCCGACAGCGTGAGGTTCAGGAAGCCCGGGCCGGCGACCTCCCACCCGGTCAACTCAGGGCCGAGTGAGTCGGCCAGGGATGCGCCGACTCGCGCGGCGATCTCCCGGGGGGGCGCTTTGAGCGCCGGGGCCAGGAGCATGGCGACGTTGGTCGAGTAGTCGCCCTGGTCCTCTCGCTTGGGGCGTTCGACGCGCGT
>JBOGYN010000009.1:0-7187 GCA_050696855.1 Solirubrobacteraceae bacterium
GTCGCCGACTGGCTGCGCGGCGACCTGGGGCGCTTCGCGCGCGAGGTGCTGCTCGATCCCGTCACCGCCGAGCGCGGTCTGCTCGAGCCGGCCTACGCCCGCGGCCTGCTCGATCGCCACATCGGCGGTCAGGAGGACCACTCGCGGCCGATCTGGACCCTGCTCGTGCTCGAACTCTGGCAGCGCGAGGCGCTCGACCGCCGCTAAGCGGCCTGGAGCAGCTCCGCCGCCTTGAGTTCGACGACGATCGGGGCCAGCGCGGCGAGCGGTCGGCCCGCGTACTCGGCCACTGCGAGCAGGTCGCGGGTGCCGTCGCACATGTTCAGCAGCCACATCATGTCGGTCACCTTCTGCTCGGTCTCGCGCGCGCTGCCCAGCGTCGGGTAGAGGCCTCGCTTGCCGAGCTGGGGCTCGCCGTGGGCCACCGTGACCGACAGCGTTTCGTTGGCTTCGATCGTGTCGACGACCGCCACGTACATGGCCAGCGTCCCCTCGAGCGCCTCGGCGGTGATGAACTCGAGGTTGTCCAGTGACGTGTGGTACTCGGGGTAGGTGCCGTACATGGTGCGCATCAGTGAGCCGACGGGAAGGTCAAACCCCGGGGAGCAGTACTGGCGCTCGTCGCTGCCCGAAGGAAAGAAGTCGATCACGCTGTGCCGGGCACCGGATTCACGCAGGACGTGCTCGGCGGCCCGGTCGGCGAGGCTGTCCCCGCGCCGCGAGCGCTTGTAGGTGAACGCCCCGGGATCGCCGGCGCACGTGATCACGTAGCCGGCGGCCAGGCGCTCGCGCAGATGCTCACCGACCAGGCTCAGATAGGCGATCGCGCCGATCGTCTCGGGGACGAACACGAACCGGTAGGTCAGCCGGCGCCGGGGACGGTCGCGCACCAGGCGCGCGAGGTGGGCGGCGATCACCGGCCCGGAGAGCTCGTTGTTGGCCAGCGACGGGTGACAGACGTAAGTCGAGAACAGCACCTCGTCGTCGCTCTCGCCGGGTAGCACCAGCTCGCCGATCTCGACCTGACCGGGCGCGAGGTCGGCATCGATCATGACCTCGTACTCGCCTTCGGGGAGCTCCCGGAGCCGCTCGTGCTCCAGACAGAAGCCCCAGCGCCGGGCGTAGTAGCTGGTCAGGTACGGGATCGCGTGGGGCAGCTCGGGGATCGTGTGCAGATGCCCGCGCAGCTCGTCCAGCGACAGGCGGCGATGGACGGGCTCGCTGTAGCCGAGCACGTGCAGGTTCGACTCCGCGCTGTCAACCACCTTGCGCCCCCACGAATCCTTGATCCATCCCTCGCGAAACGTCCATTCGTCGGGGATCGTCCAGTCCAGGACCTGGGTACCGGTCGACCACCGGTGCCGCTCGATCGGTCCGGTCGTCTCCTCCAGGATCGCCAGCGTCTCGCGCAGCCCCGGGCCGGTCAAGCTGCGCGTGATCGGAAACAGCCGTGTGGCCAGGCCGTGAAGCTCTACGCCCAAGCCCGCGGTTGCGTTGACCACGCCGACAAGACTAACGATAGGCTGCGCGGTCCCGGTCACCAAAAATGAGGTGCAGCCATGCCGACTACGGCGAAGGCCCTCGCCAAGACTGCGCTGTTTTCAGCTGCGCGACTCAGTTACAGCCACTCGCTGAGCACTCTCCTGTCCCGGGGTGAACTGCCCCATTTGCTCAATCGGCGCGGACTGGTGAACGTCGGAGCCGAGATCGGCGTCGAGCGGGGAACGTACTCTGACATCCTGCTCGATCGCTGGCAGGGGCGCCGCCTGATCTCGATTGACCCGTGGTTGAAAGCCAACGACGAGTGGGACGACACCAGCAACGTGTCACCCGAGGAGCACGAGACCCGCTACCAGGAAACCCTCGGTGTGCTGCGCAAGTTCGGCTCCCGTAGCGATGTGTGGCGGCTGACGGGCTCAGAGGCGAGCCAACGGGTTGAGGACGGCTCGCTTGACTTCGTTTACATCGACGCGCGCCACGACTACGAAAGCGTCCGCGAGGACGTGACTATCTGGTGGGCAAAGGTGAAACAAGGTGGCATCTGCGCTGGCCATGACTACATTGACGGACAGCTGGCCACCGGCAGCTACGGTGTGAAACAGGCGGTCGATGAGTTCTTTGCTCGTCAGCAGCTAGCCGTGCACCACACGATCCGGGAAAAAACGGCGAACTCTTGGCTGGTGCTCAAGCCCTAGCTGATGCCATAGGTCCGGGCCCGGAAGGTCGTGGTGTACTCTGAACTCTCGCTGGCTAACCCGGATGGAACCGGGCGCTGGGGGCAGGATCTGGCGGGCGTGGCCGGGAACGGGACGAGCGAAAACCGATGACTCCAGCGGCGCGGCCGACGCGAGCAAACCCATGAGCAACCCGGCTCCGGTCGAGAGCGAGCCGGGCGTGACACCCGGCGCGCCGGCGGTCCCAGGTCCCGGCCCCGGCCCCGAGTCGGCGGCCACGGCGATGCCCAACAGCACGGTTACGGGCCTGCGGGCGAGCCTCAAGACGATCGGGGGCAACTCGATCGTGTACTTCCTCGCCCAGGCGGGGGTGACCGCGGCCACGATGATCGTGACCCCGCTGTACACGCACGCGATGAGCCCGCGCGACTACGGGATCCTGGCCCTGGCCGCCACCGCCAGCATGGTGGTCACGCTGGTTCTGAGCCTCCAGCTCGACAGCGCGATCGGCCGGATGACGGTCGAGTACAAGACCGACGCGGAGCGCCGCGCACTGATGGGCACGATCCTGATCTTCCTGCTCGCCGGCGGACTGGTCACAGCGATCGTGCTCGAGGTCGCGGGCGGTCTCGGATACCTCAACGTGTTCCGCGGCGTCCCCTACTCGCCCTACCTGCGCTACGCCCTGTGGAGCGGTTACCTGGCCATCTTCCCGTTCTTGCCGATCGCGCTCTACACGCTGCGCGGCGAGGCCCGCAAGGTGCTGCGGCTGCGCTACCTCACGATCGGGGTCCAGATCGGAACCGGCATCACCCTGATCGTGATCTTTCACCAGGGCGCGATCGGGGCGCTGCGCGCGATCCTGGCCGGCGCCGTGGTCTCGGCGATCGTCGCCGTCGTGCTGATGGCCCGCCATGCCTCGCTGCGGTTCTCACGGCCGCTGCTGATGGCCTCGCTGGCCTTCTCGCTGCCGGTCATCCCCCACTCGATCGCCAACTGGGTCCTCCAGCTCTCTGACCGCTTCGTGCTCCAGAACTACGTCGACAACGCCCAGCTCGGCCTCTACCAGCTCGGCTACCTGGTCGGCGGCGCGGCGGCCCTGTTCACCAACGCCGCCGCCAGCGCCCTGGCGCCCCTGTTCTACTGGCGGCTGCGCGACGAGAAGGCCAGCACCCAGGTCCCGGCCCTGGGGACCTACATCCTGCTCGGCCTCACGGTCGCGTGCGTGCTGTTGGCCGTCTACGGCGGCACCCTGATCCTCCTGCTCACCCCCGCCTCCTATCACCACGCGGTGGTGATCGTGCCCTGGATCGCGGCTTCCTACATCTTCGTCTCCGCCTATCTGCTTCAGTCCTACGCCACCTGGTACGTGATGCGAACCAGGCAGCTCGCGCTGGGCACACTGGCCGCCGCGGTCATCAACATCGGGGCGACCTTCCTGTTCGGCTCCCTGTTCGGGATCGTCGGCGCCGGGATCGCGACCGTGATCGGCTACGCGGCCCTGGCCCTGATCCAGGGCCTGATCGCCAAGCAGCTGTATCCGATCGCCTGGGAGTACCTGCGCTGGTTCAAGATCGCGGTCGTCGCCGGAGCGTGCCTGGCCGGCTGCCTGGTGATCGGGGACGCCGCCACCCCGGTCAGCATCCTCGAGCGCGCGGCGGTGCTCGCCGCCGGCTTCCCGCTCGGACTCGAGCTGCTGCGCTTCTGGACCCCGACCGAGCAGACCGAGCTCCGGGGCCTGGTACGCAGTCTCGGTGCCGGCGCGGCCCGCCGGGCGGGGGGCCGGTAGATGCCGGTCGCGGTTCGTCTCGTCGTCGTCCAGGGCCCGGTGCAGGCGCTGACCGCCTGCGCCGCCGTCCACCATGCCGAGCAGTTGTGGCAGCCCGGGTACCGCAACGTGATGCTGTTCGGCGGGATCCTCGCCGATGACCGGTCCAGCCACGTGCGCGTGGTCCGGGCCGCGACCCTGGACTGCGCACGGGCGATCGACTGGGAGGCGGTCCTGGACTTCGTGGATCTGCCCGACACCGCTTCGCTGCAGGCCGCGCTGGCCCCCTACGGCGAGGTGGCCGAGATCGTCTGCGGCCGCAATCGTCAGCTCGTCAACGAGGTCTCGCTGGCCGCCTTCCCGGACGCCCGGCGGATCACCGTCGGCGACGGCTTCGGGGTGCTGGACATCGATCCTGACCCGATCTGGCCGCAGTTCGACCTCGCCATGCCGCTGCTACCGACCACGCTGCGCCCCAACACGCTCGGCCGGACCGAGCTGATCATCACGCCGCGCGAGGCGATGCTGGCCATGATCGCGGCGCTGCGCGCGGGCGCCCCCGGGCTGCTCGAGGCCGACACCGAGCTGGCCGAGTTCGCCTCCGGCGGAATCCTGATGCTCATGAACTATCTGACCGAGGCCTACAGCGCCACCCTGCGCGGGGAGATCGGGCTCGCCGTGCACATGGCCCGCAGCGCCGCCGGCAGCCCGCACCAGCCGGTGGTGATCAAGCCCCACCCCCGCTCGTCGCTGGGCCAGACCGCGGCACTGGCCCGCCGCCTGCGGGCCGATGGACACCCGGTCCGGATCATGGGTCAGTACGAGTTCGGCCAGTACCCGATCGAGGCTTTCGAGGCGCTCGCCCGCAGCGTCGAGACGATTCACGTGCAGGGCTCGTCATCGGCCTTCTCGCTGCGCTACCTGTACGGGGTCAAGCCGACCGTCGCCCTCCCCAGCCGCCAGGCCCGGAGGGCCCTGCTGCCCCGCGATTTCACGCGCGTGGCCACCGGAGTAAAGGAGGCCAAGCGCTTCCTGGACGCCCTGGACGCCTGGGACGGGAGGACGCCGATGCCGTTCGCGCTCCAGCTCAAGACCCCGATCCGCGCCAAGGTGCTCGGTCGCCTGACCCGACCGATCACCTGGAATCCGATCGGCAATCTCAAACGGCACCCGCGCCAGTGGCAGGACCCGGGTCTCCCGGCCGCGCTCGCGCAGCACCTGGGAACCGCCACCCCGCAACGCCGCGCGGACCGCGAGCACGGGATCGTGTGGCTGAGCTCAGACCTTGCCCCCGCGGAGCCGACGCCGGCCGCCGCCCAGGCGGTCACGGGCTTCCTGGCGCGGGCGTCGGGCCGGCCCGAGACGGTCACGGCCGCGCTGGTCGCGGTGGCCCCGTCCACGCACGCCCCCGGATGGCTGGGCTGGTGGCGCCGCCTGGCCGGGATCAGGGTGATCGAGAACGCCCGCCTCTCGGGCGAGGAGTTCGAGGACCTGCTCGAGACCGGCGCCGACGTGCTGCTCCGCGTCCCCGAGGTCGGCCGCACGATCCGTGCCCAGCTGGGCGAGCGCGTGCGCGGCACGCGCGCCCTGCCCGACGGCTACGCCGGCTTCGTCTTCCGCGTTCGGCCCCCGGCGACCGCACCCGGTCCAGCGCCCGACCGCGCGGCACGGTCCGGACCGTCGGTCGCGCTTCCTTCGCAGTAGCCATGCACCGCATCTGCGTCATCCGCCTGGCCTACTTCCCGTTCGACCCGCGGATGAGCCGGGACGTGTTCGCGCTCGCCGGAGCCGGACACCGGGTTCACGTCATCTGCCTGCGCGACGCCGGCCAGCGCCGGCTCGAGCGCACGGGGTCGATCACCGTCTGGCGGCTGCCGATGCGCCACCGCCGCGCCGGCCTGCTGCGCTGGATCTACGAGTACACGGTGTTCACGTTGATGGCCGGGGTGCTCGCGGGCCTGCTCAACCTGCCCCGCCGTCTTGATCTCGTCCAGGTCCACACGCTGCCCGACACGCTCGTGTTCGCGGCCGCCATCCCCAAGCTGCTCGGGGTTTCGGTCCTGCTCGATCTGCACGAGTGCCTGCCGGAGTTCTTCGCCGCGAGCTTCGAAGTCGCCCCCACCCATCCGGTGGTCAGGCTGACCGCGGCCGCCGAGCAGTCGGCGATCCGGTTCGCCGACTTCGCGCTCACCTGCACCGCCGAGATGCGCGAGGTGTTCGTCGGCCGCGGCGCTCGCGCCGAGAAGATCGCGATCGTGATGAACAGCAACGACGAGTCGGTGTTTGACCCCAGCGGGCGCCCGGCGCCCGCTGGCGAGAAGGGCGGCTTTACGCTCATCCACCACGGGTCGATGGAGAGCCGCTACGGAATCGACACCGTGATCCGGGCCGTCGCCGCGCTGCGTCCTGATCACCCGGGGCTGCGCCTCGCGCTCTACGGGGACGGCTCCCAGCGCGCTGAGCTCACGACGCTCGTGGCCGACCTGGGACTCGATGACGCGGTCTCCTTCAGTCCGGGGTTCGTGCCCATCGACGAGCTCGTGGACGCGATCGGCGCCGCCGACGCCGGGGTGGTGGCGATGCGCCGCGACCCGTTCCGCGACCTCACCCACTGCATGAAGATGTTTGACCTGATCAGCATGCGCACGCCCGTGCTGTGCTCGCGCACGCGCTCGGTCATGAACTACTTCCCCCCCGCCTGCTTTGCCTACTTCGAGCCCGACGATCCCGCCGATCTCGCCCGGGCCGTGGCCGAGCTGATCGCTCACCCCGAGCGATCGCAGGAGCTCGTGGCGGCCGCTGCCCGCGTCAATGAGCCCTACCGGTGGCCGCGCCAGCGTGAGCGCTACCTGCGGATCGTCGCGAGCCTGGCCGGACCGCAGGGTCCAAGCTCAGACGCGGCCCTGCGCGAGCTCAGCCAGGCGCCGAACTAGCGGGCCGCGGGTGTCAGTCGACGGCGGCGACGAGCTCGGCCATGTCCCGGACATCGTCGGGGCCCAGCCACTTGTCGTTTGCGTCACTGGAGTAGCGAAAGCCGGGCGCGAGCTCGGTCCCGCTCGGATAGGACTCATCGCTCCAGAACTGAAAGGCCGGGTAGATCGCGTAGCGGTCCTCGAGGCCGACCGCGTGGCGTGACTCGTCCTCGGTCAGCAAGACCTCATGGATCTTCTCCCCGGGCCGAACCCCGATGACCTTGCGCGGGATGCCGGGGGCGATCGCGTCGGCGATGTCGGTGACGCGCATGC
>JBOGYN010000010.1:0-3288 GCA_050696855.1 Solirubrobacteraceae bacterium
CATCAGGGTGGCCCGCGCCGACGGCGTGATCCGAATGCGCGGCCACGAGACCTTCCGGGAGGCGGTCACCCGCCTGACGCTGGCCACTCTGCAGGCCGTCCAGGCGGCCGACACTCGGCTCGAGGACATCGATCTGTTCGTTTACCACCAGGCCAACGGCCGAATTCTCTCGGCGGTCGGCGATCGCCTGGGGCTCGCCCCCGAGCGCGTGGTGGACTGCATCGCGCAGCTCGGCAACACCTCGGCGGCCACGCTCCCCCTGGCTCTGGCCTTCAGCGAGCGCGAGGGACTGTTGCGCCCCGGGCACCGCGTACTGCTCGGGGCCTTCGGGGCCGGCTTCACCTGGGGCGCCACCGTGATCGAGTGGGGGCGTCCGTGAGCGTCGCCGTCGCTCCCCGTCCGCGCGTTGAACTGGGCGCCGATCCCGCGGAACAGCGCGTCGGGCCGATCGAGCGCCTGGAGCTGCTCTGCGATCCCGGCAGCCTGCACCTGATCCGCTCCGAGGTCATCTCCCCGGTCATGGGCGATCGGGCCCGAAACGGCGACGGCGTGCTCGGCGGCTCGGGTCTGGTCGACGGCCGGCCGGTTTTCTGTTACGCCCAGGATCCGTCCTTCGCCGGCGGTTCGCTGGGCGAGGCCCACGCCGGAACCATCGTCCGTGTGCTCGAGCTAGCCGACCGCGCTCGCGCCCCGGTGGTCGGTTTCGTCTCCTCGGGCGGCGCCCGGATGCAGGAGGGCGTCGCGGCGCTCGGCGGCTACGGCCAGATCTTCCGGCGCACGGTCGCGCTCTCGGGCCGCGTTCCCCAGATCTCGATCGTGAGCGGCCTGTCGGCCGGTGGCGGCGCCTACTCGCCGGCCTTGACCGACTGGATCGTGATGACTGAGTCCTCGAGCATGTTCCTGACCGGCCCCGGCGTGGTCCGCGAGGCCCTCGGCGAGGACGTCAGCGCGCAGGAGCTGGGCGGCACCCGGGTCCACACCCGCAACGGCGTCTGCCACTTCGTGACCGGCAGCGATCTCGACTCGGCGATGCTGGCTCGCGAACTGCTCGGATATTTGCCCAGCCATCGCGCGGCGCCGCTGCCCACCGTGCCGGTTCGCCCCGCCGATGGCCGTGACCCGGGAGTTTACGTGCCCGAGTCGCCGCGTCGTGTCTACGACGTCCGCGACGTCATCGCATCTTTGGTGGACGGCGGCGAGATGCTTGAGATCTCGGCCGGATGGGCGCGCAACCTGGTCACCGCGATGGCCCGGATCGACGGCCGGCCGGTGGGGGTGATCGCCAACCAGCCCCGCTATCTGGGCGGCGTGCTCGACGCGGCCAGCTCCGAAAAGGGCGCGCGCTTCGTGCGCAAATGCAACTCGTTCGGGATCCCGCTGCTCGTCCTGGTCGACACGCCCGGCTACATGCCGGGCACCCGGCAGGAGGCCGCCGGCGTGATCCGCCACGGCGCCACCCTCGTTCACGCCTTCGCCGAGGCGACGGTCCCCCGGATCACGGTCATCCTCCGCAAGGCTTTCGGGGGTGCCTACATCACCATGAACTCCAAGGATCTCGGCGCCGACTACGTGTTCGCGTGGCCGGGGGCCGAGATCGGCGTGATGGGGGCCAAGCCGGCCGTCGGTGTCATCCACCGCCGCGCGCTGGCCGCCGCCGAGGATCCCGAAGCCGAGCGTGAGCGCCTGGCCCGGGACTACACCGAACAGCAGCTGCGCCCCCAGGTCGCCGCCGCCTCGGGGTATGTGGACGAGCTGATCGCGTCCGCGGACACGCGGCGCCGGCTGGTCTGGGCCCTACGTCCCCTGATCGACACACGATGAGTGCGCCGGGCGACGTCCTGCTCACCGGGACCACCGGGTTTGTCGGCATGGAGTTGCTCGCCCGCTACCTGGAGCGCAGTGACCGGTGCGTGGTGACGCTGGTGCGCGCCGCCGACGATCGCGCCGCCCAGGAGCGGATGGACGCCGTCCTGGCCAACCTGTTCGGGGCGCGCGCGGCGTTGCACCGCGATCGAGTCTCGGCCCACGCCGCTGACCTCACCGCGCCCGGACTCGGGCTCGCCCCCGAGCTGCGCGGCGTGCTCGCCGAGCGCGTGACGACGATCGTCCACAGCGCCGCTTCGGTTTCCTTCGCGCTCCCGTTGGACGAGGCCCGGGCGATCAACGTCCAGGGCACGCGCCGCGTGCTCGAGTTCGCCGAGAGCGCCCAGGCGCGCGGCGGTCTGGACCGCTACGCCCACATCTCCACCGCCTACGTGGCCGGCAACCACGCCGGGCGCTTCGCCGAGCGCGACCTCGATCTTGGCCAGACCTTCCATAACTCCTACGAGCGCTCCAAGTTCGAGGCCGAGCAGCTGGTGCGCTCGCGCGAGGGGCTGCCGGCCACGATCCTGCGGCCGAGCATCATCGTCGGCGATTGCAGCTCGGGCTGGACGTCGGCCTTCAACGTTCTCTACTGGCCTCTGCGGGCCTTTGCCCGCGGTCTCTTCACCGCCGTACCGGCGATCCCGTCGGCGCCCGTCGATGTGGTCTCGGTCGACTACGTGGCCGACGCGGTTCACGCCCTGTGTGAGTCCGAAGGCGGGATTGGCGAGACCTACCACCTGACCGCGGGCGCGGGGGCGAGCACGATGGGCGAGATCGCGCAGCTGGCCAGCCGCTACTTCCGCCGTCCGCTGCCCCGGGTGCTGCCCCCGGCGGAGTTCGCCGCGCTGGAGTGCGGGGCGGTCGAGCACTCCGCCCTGGACGCGAGCCGGATCTACTTCCCCTACTTCGCGATCGACACCGTCTTTGACCAGGCGGCCACCCAGGCGCGCCTCGAGCCCCAGGGGATTCGGGTCACGCCGCTGCGCGATTACATGGAGCGGCTGCTGGACTTCGCCACCCGGAGCCGGTGGGGCAAGCGCCCGATCGCCCGGGTGGACGCGGTGGTTCTTTAGCCGCCCGCCCGGGGTCTCGCGGTTGGCTTGGTCCCGGGGCTGACCTGGTCTCGGGGTTGGCCTGGTTCCGCGGTTGGCTTGGTTCCGGGGCGGGCACCGCACGACGAGCACCGGCACGTGCCCGACCGCTTGCCGTCCGAGATCCGACCGGTGGGCCCAGCACGACAAACCCCCGTTCTAGTGGTTTCGCTCGTCGTCCGGTGTCCCGAAGGTGCCCGGGCGCGGGCTGGCCCGCCGCCGTCCGCGCGGTGTCTCGGGAGGGGAGGGCTTCCCCCCACCCGGGGGGTTGTCGGCACCGCGGCCTTGCCCGTGCCCCGGGGTCCGAGCATGCTGGTCTGATGCTCGCGTA
>JBOGYN010000011.1:0-7919 GCA_050696855.1 Solirubrobacteraceae bacterium
TTGATGGCGGCGTACGCAGCGGACGTGATCCGCGGCCAGCGTCCAGGCCCATATCGTGACCAGGACGCATACCGGCACGCGCGCGAGGTGCTCATAACAGGCGGGTTGCTCGAACAGGGTCCGTAGATCCTCCCTGAGTGCATCAACCGTGTCGCCGCGAAGAGCAGAGCGCCCGCCGAGACTGACAATCCGGAAGCGAGATTCGCGCGGACCTTGACTGCTGAGATCGTTCCAGAGGGGCACTCACGACCGGGCTGCGCTTCCGCAAATCTGGAAGGCAGGCGCCTCATCTGGAAGCGAGCACTGCCGATCCCGCCGGAACGCGGAGACGGCTCGGCTCAAGCTCCCTGCCTTCCGCGCAAACGGGGGCGCGGGAAACACTGGCGCAGATGCTCGCGGACGAACGAAAGCAGGTCCTGTCTGGCGCTGCCGGGTCCAGTCAAGAGGAGCAGCCTGCTGCTCAGATTTGGCGCCGTCGAGGGTTCTGCCGGTTCGTAACGCGGGTGCGACCCACCGCCCAAGGATGAGCCTTGCCGGCTTCCGGGCAGCGCGCCAGGATCTCGGAGGCGCGGTCCGACGTTACGCCGCCCGAGGGGGTCGGGACCGACTGTCAGGGGGGAGTGGGGCCACCGGCGGGCCTCAGCGCATCCATGCCCGGTTTGGGGCGCGGCCACGCATGGCCCCGCGAGCGCGACCCGGGCTCAGGGAATCACGAAGAAGAACGGCTCGTTGGTCGCTGTGTTGACCAGGCCCGACCCGGTCGCCGTCACTGAGTAGGTGGAGACCTCGAATTGACCAGCCGAACAATCGCCGGCATTCGCGGCCCACTCAACGTGGGTGATCGAGACTACGCTCGTGGTGTCACCACTGTTGTCCGGAGTGGCTACCAGACCGTCGGAGCCGGGTGCGGCGGCGCTTGTCGTGATGCAGTAAATGCCGGTTGCGGGGCGGCTGACTGCCGTGATGTTCTTGCTGCGGGCGGTGTCGAACGTGCCGCCTGTATAGACGTGCCCGTAGGCCCTCGCAGTCCCCGGGGCCCCCAGCATGCCCGGCATACCCTGGACGCCCTGCGTGCCCTGGGCGCCCTGCGCGCCCTGGGCGCCCTGCGTGCCCTGGGCGCCCTGCGTGCCCTGGCTTCCCTGAGGTCCTCGCGCGCCCTGCGGCCCAGTCGGGCCCTGCTTGTTCCAGCTCAGCTTGGAGTCGCGCTTGTGACAGCGGCCCGTGTACAGCGCGTGGCTCTTCTTGCCCACGCACACGTTGATCGTGCCCCCGCTCGCAGCGATGGCATAGCCACCACCGGCCACCAGCAGCGCAAGCGCTCCGACGACGGCGAGCGTCACGCCGCGTTCGGCCAGAATTCGCTTCATGTTGCCTCCCTCGTGTAGCCCCACGCGAGGAGCGTCGCGCACGCTTCCTCCGGCTTCGAGAACTGAGGCTCTTCGGAACTGGGGCCGTGATTCAACCTTAAACCCCGCTCTCCCTGAAGTCACCCTCGGGCGCACCACGCGGGTCACCCTCGATGACCTGAGTCACCAGCCGGTTGCTCACGGCCCACCCGCGCCAGATGCGCCACGAACTCGACCCGGTCTGGGCCGGGCTGGAACGGGTCGCAACCGTCGCGCAGCAGCGCCTGGATCCGTTGGCCGTGGGGGGTGCGCCAGTAGGGGATCTCGACGGTGGGCGTGAGAACGGCGCCGCCCAGGACTCAATCGACCTGCGCCTACTCATCAGGAGCGGTCTCGACAAGCACCGACTCCCGGGGACGATTCGAACTGCGACAGCTGAGACTGCCTGGGCGGCCTATAACCAGTAGCGGTAATCGAGTATGAATCGACGCCCAAACCCTGCCGCCGTCGAGAGTAGAAGCCACCCAATTGCCGGCGCCGAGGCATACCCGCGAGAGCACGAACGCAGGGCTCTGACCGGGGACGCTCGCGAGTCTCGCAATTCGCCAATTGCGCGACTCCGCCGGCGTGCTTTGCCTAGGCACGAACATGACCGCGGCCCGCGTATTCGGGGCCCTGCAACCGGCGAGGAGGAGGGAAGCCCGCGGCGGGGGGTTGCACCCGCATCGCTCCGGACGGGATACTCGGCGAGCAGGCTGGTAGCACTGGCGCCGGCGTGGCTGCTCGGGCGTCCGGGTGAAGCCGAGGGCGGCTCCCTGATCCAGACCCGATCCTGGCCGGAGAGGACCTCGCCTCGAGAAAGCTTTGCGATGAGTTTTCCGGTGGCGTCCGGTCTGGAGAAGCATGACTAAGCTCGACCACCGATTGGGGACATCGTGACCATCGTCCAAACAGCAATGTCGATCTCTCTCGACGGGTTCGTTGCCGGCTCCGGTGGAGGCGCGGCCGACGTTGGATTGCACAACTGGCTTACAGATGGGGATACGCCAAGTCGGATGAACCCATCATTCAGGCTGTCCGAGCCCAGCGCTGAGTTCTTCGACGAGGGTGTGGGCACAATCGGCGCGGTCGTCGCTGGGCGCCGTACTTACGACGTATCGAACGCGTGGGGCGGGCGGGGCCCGATGCCAGGCTTGCCGCTGTTCGTCGTGACGCACCGAGCGCCCGACGCGGCTCCGTCGAGTGACTCGCCGTATACGTTCGTCACGGGCGGTGTCGAAGCGGCTGTGGCGCAAGCGCGCGCGGCGGCCCGCGACAGAGATGTGCACCTGATGGGGGCAAACATCATTCAGCAAGCCATCCGGGCAGGTCTGCTCGACGAACTTGTCCTCAGTCTCGTGCCCGTCGTGCTAGGCGACGGCGTGCGATTGTTGGACGGCCTGCCACGCCTCCAACTCGAGGTGGTGCGCGTAATCAGCGCGCCCGGCGTCACACACCTCACCTACAGAGTCGTCAGGTAGCTGCGGCCTTGGCTCCGGCCAGCCGCAGATGCCGGCGATCAACGACGGGTTACACGATTCGTTCCCGCGTTCATCACGGCACGAGCATCTCCTGTACCTGGACCAAGCGCCCTGCAACGCGCGCAGAAAGGAAAAGCGCTGACCGCACCGATCTGGCTGCTGCATCGTCGCTCATCCAGCAACGAGCGGCCGGCTACACTTCCGGGCCCGCCAGATCACCACCAAGAGCCGGTGATCCATTACAAACAACCACCGGCACGGGTTGGGTTTGCGTCATACGTCCTGCACAGATAAGGAGCGTGGCATCGCCCCAACTGAGATCGCGGCCATGACCGATCCGCTTGAGGGCGCCGGCCGCGCTGAGGCGCTGATGGCCGCAGGCTTCGTGACCTTTGATGGTCCGTTTGCGACCATTCATGCAGCGTTTGACTCGGCTGCTTCGTTGCTCGGCGAGATCCCCGTCGATCCGGGACTCCCGCCGCTGGAGGTGGTCGGCGAGTTCGTGATCCCCCCCATCTCTGGACCGCCGAGCCGGGATTTTCAGATGCTGCATTTCGACTTCGGCCTTCCTCTGGACCCGATCGTTGCCAGCGATGTCGCGCGGTTCACCGCCTTGCACGTCCCCGCGGGGGTTGCTCCGAGCCGGGCGATCACTCGTCTAGTGCCGCTCCGGCCGCTGCTCGAGCAGTCAAGTTGGCCCGACCGGGGTGATCTTCTCCCGCGATTGCTGGCCTACGGTGAGACCCACGGCGCTTGGGACCACACCCAGGGCTACGTCGAGGGCAGCCTGGCTCGCATCATCGAGGCAGCGGCCGGCGGCGCGCTGCAACTGCCGAGCGTCAAGACCACTCCAGGCTTCATGTGCGGCACCGAGTTTGCAACCCTTGCCGCCGAGCTTGCGTTCTTTAGCGCTCACGGACTCTCGGTCCGTGACGTTGAGCTGGAGGTGGAGCTTCGTCCGGGCGCACTGGCGGTCTTCAACAACCTCGCCGTCGCCCACGGCCGCCGCGGCGCACGCCAGCCGGGAGAGTTGCACCAACGGGTGTTTGGTCACCGGGCGCTGGACATCGATCGGCAACAGATACTGCGAAACCGCGTGCTCGCTGCCTTCGACCACCAGCTATAGCTAGCAGTCGCAGTTCTTCCGCGCCCACCGCCGGCGGGTCTCGTCGGGGTCTGAAGCTGGGGGCAGTGCGCCATCACGTTGGCCGAACCCGGGAGCGGAAGCCGGACTTCATGACCGGAACGGCGACAAGGGAGCAGTGTGCTTCTCAAGTTCGGGTGCTGAGGATGGTGGCGCATGAACGGACTTTGACATGCAGGGTGGGCGTGTAGATGAGCTCTTGGACGTTGCGTCGAGTGTCCCGTCGATCAGCTCAAGGTCGAAGTCAGCTGCACCCTGGAAGATCTGGATGTCTCCGGTCTGTCCGTGATCACGGGAGAGATCGTCACTTGGACGCGGTCGACCAGACCGGCGGTCATCAGCGCCCGGTTCATCGACAGGATGCCGTGCGAGCAACGGCATCCTGGACTCCTTCTTGAGCGGGGAACGACATCGACGGCGTTGCCGCTCACGACGGTTGCGTCGGGCCAGTCAAGCGGTCCTTTCATAGTGGTCGACACCACCGTTGCCGGCTGCGACTCGTGCACCGAGTGGGTTGAGGCGCTCGGGCAGGTAGCGCAGGAACGGGATCGCGGCGCTGTCGTGGCCCAGCAACCTCGCCCATTCGGCGAACTCCCGTTGCCCGGCTGGAGCATCGATCATGATCTCGGCGAGGCGCTGGTCGCGGCGGACAGACTTGACGATCGAACTGCCGGCTCTGGGTGGCCGACCAGAAGAAGGAGGGCTGTCGCGCGCTTGTCGACGAGTTCGGCGCACACGGCCGTGGGGGCGGGCACGCGCATGTCGAGTTCGATCACGGTGCCACCGCGTGGAGCCAGGTAGTTCCGCAGAATGGCGGGCCCTAGATGCCCAGTAGACGCTCGGCTCGGCTGCTACGGCGATTTGACTGTGGCCCGCGCTGAGGAGGAAGTCTGCGTAGATCTGCCAGCCGTGGGACTGCACCGGGGCGAGGCGTGCGACCCATTCGGTTGGCGGTTCGGTGAGCGCGTCGAGAACCTGACGAGCGAGGGAACGGTAGGCCGAGGGCGTCGGCCCTGGCGGGAGCGGCGCGAGCGACGACGTGATACTCCCCGCCAAGGCAGCCACGCCCAGGCGAGCCAATTCACTTTCGGCCGCGCGTCCCTCTGTGGATCAGCCGCGGTGTCTCGGACCACCAGCTCCAGTGGTCTTCCGGCGATCCCGCCAGCGTCATTGACTTCGACGTACGGCCAGCTCGAGCCCGGCGAGCAAGTGTTGGCCTGCCTCGACCCAGGCTGGCCGAGTTAGCGGAACGAGAGCGCCGATCTGGACGGGTGATCCGTCAGTTCGCCCCGCTGCAGGCGACGATGGTGGCGTATTCATGCGTTGGCGCCTGCCGTGTGACGATTCGGTTGCGGTTTGCCTCGATCGCAGTGTGGCCGTTGACCCGGCAGAGTACAGAGGAATCCTCGGTATGAGAGGATGAAGCCTCTATGGGTCAATCCGTCAGCGTCACTCGACGTCAACCACCCGAGCCGGGGGGGTCAGCGCGCGAGCGTGTGCTGGAGGCGGCACTGAGCCGCTTCGCATCCGCGCCGCCGGTCGCCGTCAGCCTGGATGACATCCGCCGTGAGGCTGGCGTGAGCGTTGGCGCGCTCTACCACCACTTCCCGGACAAGGCGGCGCTCGTCGACGCGCTCCACCTCGACCTCCTGCACCAGGTACAGACCGAGTTCGTGGCCGAGCTGCGCGCGCATCCGGCGGCCGAGGACGGAATCAGGGCGATCGTCCGTGGGTATCTGCGCTGGGTGAGCGAGAACCGGGCCGCAGCAGAGCTGTTACTTGGCAGCCGCCCTCGCGATCCCCGGCTGCAGGAGCTCAACCGCCGCTTCTTCACGGAGGTGATGAGCTGGTGGCAGACGCACGTTCACTACGGCGCCCTGCGTGAGCTCCCGCTTGACCTGATCCATGCTCTCTGGCTTGGGCCCGCCCAGGAGTACACCCGGCACTGGCTCTCCGGAGACGTCAAACGCATACCGCGAACGACCGTCGGCGTCCTCGGCGACGCCGCCTGGAACGCCCTCAAGGAGCCCGCATGACCTTATACGAGAACCTCCTCACCGACCCAGACGATTCCCGGACTCTCGTTCGGGTGGAGCGATCGAGCGACCGCGCGGTGGTGACGCTCGATGACCCAGAGAAGCTCAACGTGCTGAGCGCCCCCCTGACCACACAGCTTGCGTCCGCGCTCGAGGAGCTTGTCGCCGACCGCGACATCAGGGCGATCGTCCTCACCGGGACCGATCCCGGGTTCTCAGTCGGAGGGGATCTACGGATGATGGACCGCGCGCCACAAGCGCTCGCCGCGCCCGGCGGAACAACCGATATCTGGCGCTGGATCCGATACCAGTTCGGCGCGATCGCGCGGCTCATCGCCCGCAGCGACACCGCGTTCATCGCCGCCCTCAACGGGCCGGCCGCGGGCGTCGGTCTCGCCTGGGCGCTGACCTGCGACATCGCGATCGCCTCCGAGCAGGCGGTGATCGTGCCGGCGTTCGGCAAACTCGGACTGCTCCCCGAGGTCGGCACCTCGTGGGCTCTGACACGGCGCCTCGGATATCACGGCGCCTTCGCATACTACGTCGCAGCAGAGCACCTCGACGCCCGCCGCGCTAAAGAGCTCGGACTCGTGCAGGAAGTCGTCGCGCACGACGATCTCCGCAACGCCGCCGACGCCTGGTGCACCCGAATCGCCTCGTTGCCCCCGCATGCCGTCGCGATGACCAAACCGCTCCTGCGTGCGGCCGCCGACGCGAGCTGGGATCACGCCATCACGATGGAAGAGTTCGCCGAACCCCAATGCTTCACCACCAGCGCTTTCCAGCAGTCAGTCCACGCACTGCTGGCACGAAGCGCACCTCGTGAGGACCCCAAGGTGTAGCCGTCAAAACGCGGAGGCGTCAACCCCCCCGGTCTCCGGAGCCAACCACCGACGTGGGGGTGCAGGGGCGATCTGCGGAGCGGACACCGGTCACTCTGGCCACAGCACAAAGATGACGCGCGGAGAACCTCGGCGGGCGCGGTGGGCCGAAGCGATCGAATTGCCAGAGCACCCCTTCTTCATGGCTGCGTTCCAGCCTCAAGTCGGTAGCTCAGACAGGCCGTTTGCACCCACTCATCCTCGCGTTCCTCGCCGCCGCCGCGGTCCGAGGCACAAGGAAGCGCCTAGCGAGACTCCGTGATGTCTCGCAGATGCGCCTCGATGTCCCGCGTCGACAGTACCAACGTTCCGGCTCCGAAATGTCAAGGGACGAGGGAGAGCCCTGCTGCTCCTGTCAGCCGTAACCGCGCGTCCCTACGGGTCGGAGTCTCCCTTTGCGCGGCGAGCAGGCCCGGCAACCGACCGACCGACCGGCGCGGAGTGGATCGCCGCTTGCGCCCGTCGCGATGAGCGGGGGGCTTCTGCTTTCTCGGGCAAGAGACCTCTCATGAAACTGTTTCGGGACTGCGCGGACCCGATGCCTTGCCGTGTCCGAGCCATCATTGCACCCGCGCGCGTGTGGAGGCCACGATCCCACTCGCGAGATAGGTCGCTCGGTTGATCAGTCCTGGCGGCTGGTTGCTGTACGCCTGGCTCTGGTGCAACCGCGTGCGGCTGGTCTGCAGGAGCTCGCCGGTCGCGACCGATTGGCGGCCCTCTCAATCGACCGCGGGTGGAACGTTACTGGCGCTGCGGCGAAGAGCTGTGTGATGGAGTCAGATTCCGATGCCGAGCTGATCGTTCGCTCGTGGGATCGAGCGGAGGTGTTCGAGGAGGTATTCGAGCGTCATGTCGGCGCGCTGATTCGTTACCTGCGGCTTCGGGTCGGCGATTCGCTGGCGGAGGAGCTGGCGGCCGAGACGTTCGTGCGCGCTTTCCAGGCGCGTGGCCGCTTCGACGCCGGACGGGAGTCGGCGCTTCCTTGGTTGTAT
>JBOGYN010000012.1:0-1722 GCA_050696855.1 Solirubrobacteraceae bacterium
CGAGCCAGGAGGAGATGACCAGGGCTCTACGAGCGGAGATCTCCGCGCCATCACGACAGGCGAGCGCGGTGGGGACGCCGGTGGCGCATGCGGCGGCGCGCGCGTCATGCGACTGACGGAACTGAAAGACGCCCTGGGCTCGCATGTGTCTGTTCCGCGCCGCTGAGCGCGGTGTTGAAGGTATGAAGTTCCCTGCCAACTCGCCGGCGATTCCCTCCGCTGTCATCCCGTCGCGCGCCGTGGCCCATTCCTCGCTCGTGGCTCGTCGTCCGGCGCGCCGGAGCGTCTCCGCGGTCACCGGTACCTCGAGCCTCGCCCCTGCGGTGGGATGGCGGGTGCGTGCCGAGATCGTCGAGCGGGAGCGGATTCTCCGGGGGTGGACGCGAGCGCAGCTGACGGAGGCTGCCGACATCGACCCCAAGACCCTTCGCGACCTGCTCAACGGGCGACGGCACCCGACCCTAGGTACGGTGGGCACCCTGTGTCGTGCCCTCGACGTGCCCCTCGCGGACGTCGTCGCGATCATCGAACAGCCTCGGCCGGCAGGTCGAGTGACGAGGGTGGGTGGGGGTGCGGGGCCAGAGGCGGCACAGGCTCTCCTAGCGCTGGAGTGAGAAGCTGACCGCGCAGTCCTGCCACGCCGGGCTGGGGCGGTTTCTCGCGCGCGTCGGCTGCGGGATGAACTGCCCCCAGCGGTCGAGGTCGCCGAGGTCGCGCTCCGTGGCCAGGCGGACGTAGCGGTGGAGTGTCGTGTAGTCGGTGTGACCGATGAATGACCGCACGTGCTCCAACGACCAGCCGGACTGCACCATCACGGACGCCCACGTGTGCCGGAACGCGTGGGCGTGGACGTGGAAGCCGACGCGCTCCTGCAGGCGGTCCATGACGCTGTCCAAGCCCCAGGTCTTGTAGGGCAGCCCGCGGCGGGTGATCAGCAGTTGCGGCGCTATGACGTGCGGCCGCTCGCGCAGCTCGTAGCGCCGGATCGCCTTCATCAGTGGCACCGCGACCGGTGTTCGCCGCGTCTTCAGACCCTTGGCCCCGGCGTCCCAGCGCACGCGCAGCGTCGCGCAGCCGCGACCGAGGTTGTCGGTCTCGAGGTCGGGCAGCCCGTCTGGCCCACGCAGGCAGACGCCCACGGCCTCTGAGAGCCTCACGCCGGTGCCGATGAGCAACCGGATGGCCAGCTCCTCGGTCGGCGACGCACAGGCCGCGAGAATCGCGTCCAGCTGCGCCAGCGTGTAGACGGTGGCGTCCTTCTGCGGGACGCGGGTCTTGCGCAGCTTGAGGATGCGCCCGTCGATGACGTATCCCTCCTCCTCGGCCCAGGCGAAGAAGGTCCGGAGCGCGCGCTGCGACGCGACCAGCGTCGTGTGCTGCAGGGGCCGCCCTACAAGGCGCGTGTGGCCGCGCTCCTGGAGGTGGAGGCGGTAGGCGAGGATCAGGCCCTTGGTGACGTCCTCAGGCCCGTCGCCGGGCACGTCCTGCTGCGTCAGCCACGTCGCGAACAGGCCGAGCTGCTGGCGGTAGTAGCGGATGGTCGACGGCTGCTTCTTATCGGCACGGCGCTCGAGGATGAACAACTCGATGGCGTCGAGCACGCCCTGCCAGTCAGTGACGCGCGGCAAGGGAGAGGCGATCGATGGAAGGGCGATGGTTGCGGTCACGACGGGGTCCTCCACGCGGCGAGCATGCCGCGGTTGGCGGTGGCAGGGCCCGCTC
>JBOGYN010000013.1:0-13395 GCA_050696855.1 Solirubrobacteraceae bacterium
GGGCCCTTACCGGTGCCTGGGCCGAGGTCCAGCGCGGCCTCCTCCCGGCCGAGATCGCCGCGCGCCACGCGGCGGGCAGTGTCGTCGCGGGCGTGTGCACCGGCGTCATGCTCTTGGCCGCCGCCGGCCTGTTGCGCGGGCGTCCGGCGGTGACCCACCGAGTCGCGCTCGAAGCGTTACGCGAGTCAGGCGCGGAGGTGCACCCAAAAGCGCGCGTAGTCGACGACGGCGACGTGCTCACCGCTGGGGGCGTTACCTCGGCGTTAGACCTCGCCCTGCACATCGTGGTCCGCGAGCGTGGCGCCGAACATGCCGCGGTTGAAGCTCGAAGGCTCGAGTACGAGTCTGGTGGCCCGATCCTGGACCGGCGGCCGGCGTAATTTTTGCGGTAGGCCGATCGCCCACACGCGCTACGCAGTGCCGGCCGAGCACACCCTGCTTGCGAGCCTATCTCGCCCCCGGCTTTGGCCTAGGCTTGGTGTCAACCGGTGTTTGCTGCCTCGTGACTTCTGCCCTCAGTGAGCCCGAGCACCCGGCGCGCAGACCGGCCGAGCGCGAACTTCGCCTGGCCCGGTCGAGCGTCGCAATCACGTTCTTCGTTTACGGTTGCGTGCTCGCCACCTGGGTGTCGCGTCTCCCGGGCGTCAAGCACAACCTCCGGCTCGACTCAGCCGAGCTCGGCCTGGCTCTGGCCGGCGCTCCGGCGGGGCTGATTCTGGCCATGCGCTCGGTTCCATATCTGGTGGATCGCTGGACGAGCGCCGTTGTCACCCGGGCGGCCGCGCTCGCCGTGTGCATCTGTCTGCCGCTCTTGAGCGTCGCCTGGGATCTGGTTTCCCTCCTGGGCTTCCTCCTGCTCTTCGGGCTCACCTTGGGCACGCTTGACATCACGATGAATACCCAGGGCGTAGCGGTGGAACGCGCCTACGGGCGTCCGATCATGTCCGGCCTGCACGGTGTCTACAGCCTGGGGGTGTTGGCCGGGGCGCTGTGCGGATCGATCGCGGCGCATGCCGGAGCGACCCCCGGGACTCATTTTCTGATCGCCGCCGTCAGTCTCGCCGGGCTGGTTCTGGCCGGCACGCGTTGGCTGCTGGGACGAAAGGCCGATGTGGCCACCGCGACGTCCGGCGGTGACGCTGCTCAGGGCCCGCCCGCCCGGCGCCACGCCGCGCGATGGTTCCTGCTCGGCGTGGGCCTGGTGGCCTTTTGTTCCCTGTTCGCAGAAGGCGCGGTGGACGACTGGAGCGGCGTCTATCTGCACGAGGTGCAGAGAGCGTCGTTCGGTGTTGCGCCGCTGGGCGCGGCGGCCTGCGGCGCCGGAATGACCGTGGGCCGACTGTGCGGAGATCGAGTCATCGCTCGGTACGGCCGAACTTCGACGCTCTGGCGGACGTCTGTGGTCGCCAGCTCGGGGATGACCCTCGCCGTGCTCGCGCCGACCCTCGGTCTGGCGATCGCGGGCTACGGCATCCTGGGCCTGGGCGTAGCGACGATTGTGCCGATTGCCTTCACGCTCGCCGGCAACACGCAGGGAGTCGCGCCCGCGCTCGCCCTTTCGCGGGTCACGACGCTGGGTTACGCGGGCCTGTTCGGAAGCCCGACGATCATCGGCCTCTTGGCTCACGGGGTGGGCTTGGCGGTCGCGCTGAGCATCCCGGCTGTACTGCTCCTGATGGTCGTCCCCCTCAGTGCAATCATCGGCCGCCGACGCCTGAGCGCCGATCCGCTGTGAAGCCCTGACGGCTAAGGCCGACACGCATTTCCGGAATTCCGCATCGTCTAAGGCTATGCTTCGTCTCAGGGCATGGCTATGTCGTCCCATGTCGACGGCACGCGGAACGCTCGTAGTCGACGGCCCGTCAAGCAAACGCCGGAGGCAGTGATGGCACAGAGGCACAAGGTCAGCATTCGCACGCAACCGGACACTTACCGGATGACCAGTAATGAGCGGCGAGAGGCGCGGACGGCCGAGATCGCCGGCAAGCAGGGACAGTTGAAGCTGGAAGCGGCCGAGCGCCGCGCCAAGCGGGCCGCGCAACTCGGCAGCACGAGCCCGAGCGGCCCCACGTCAGACGTTCCCGCCTGACGGTCCATCTCGCGCCATGGCGCTGAGGCGCCCACGCCGCATCGCGGCCGTGCTCGTCGGCCTGTGCCTGCCGCTCGTCAATGTGGCCGTGACGGCGCCGGCGGCTCGGGCGGCGTTTCCCGGTCGGGACGGTCTGATCGCGACCGATAACAGCGATCAGGCATGCACGGGCAGCTGTGACGACTCCGGCGGGCCCGGCAATGCCGTCTTCACCGTGACACCGCAGGCCGGTCACGTCTCGAACGTCACCTCGGGGAGCGTCGACGCCCAGGCGATCGCGCCCAGCTGGTCACCCGACGGGCAGTCGTTGGTCGTCTTTCAGTTCGCGTTTGCGCTCAGCTCGCCGGCCCTGGCCATCACCGACCTCAGCGGCGGCAGTCCCCGGACGGTTCCGCTGCCCGCTGGCCTGAATCCACCCGGTGGCGCTGTCTTCACCCCGGACGGTGCCCACCTGCTGTTCGCCGGCAGCGACGCTCGCGGATCCGACCTCTTCCGCATCGGGCTCGACGGCAGCGGGTTCACGCGCCTTACCAATATCCACGCGCGCGGCGCCTTCGGCTCACCAGTCGAGTCCTCACGCGGGCAGATCGCCTTCGTCCGAGCTGGCTTCATCTACCTGCTCGGCCATGCCGGCCGCGCCAAACGGCTTCACGCCGGGGGTCAGCCGGACTTCTCGCCCGGTGGCACGCACCTCGTGTTCGTGACCGGGGGCGGTCGCCTGATCGAGACGATCAAGGTCAACGGACGCGGTCTGCGCCGTCTCAAACACCTCCGGCCGGCCGATACCTGCGGCTTCTCGGTCGGCGCCAAGCCGGTCTATTCTCCATCGGGTAAATACATCGCCTTCACGCGGGCCGGCAACTGCGGACGCCCGCCGGCGGCGCTGGTAGTGATGCGAGCCGACGGGACCCACTCCCGGGTCGTTCTGACCGACGACCCGGTCCAGCGTCCGAGCTGGCAACCGCGTCCAGCGTCCGCCCACCCCTAGCCCCGGCAGAATACGAGGCGGACCGCGCCGGGCTCCCACGGCGCCTAGGCTAGTCCTCGATGTTGGAGCTCAAGAGCGTCACGCTGCACGGTCATCCGGTCAGCTACGTGGAGCACGGCGCGGGGCCGGTCCTGCTGCTCGTCCACGGGATGGCCGGGGACTACCGAAACTGGCAGCGTGTGATCGAGCCCCTGGCCGAGCGTCACACGGTGATCGCCCCGGATCTCCCGGGTCACGGCGCCTCGGCGCCGGGCGGCGGCGACTATTCGATTGGCGCGATGGCCGCCGAGCTGCGCGATCTGCTCATGATCCTCGGCCACGATCGCGCGAGCTTTGTCGGGCATTCGCTGGGCGGCGGGATCGTGATGCAGCTCTCCTATCAGTTTCCCGAGCTCACTGAGCGTCTGGTGCTGGTCTCCAGCGGAGGGCTGGGAGCCGAGGTGAGTCCCGTGCTACGCGCGGCCGCCCTGCCCGGCTCGGGCCTGTTCATCGCCGCCACGGCCAAGACGGCCAGCCGCGCCGGCGGTGCCCTGGGCCGCGGCCTGGCCGCCGTCGGCTGGCGTCCGACTGCTGACCTCGCCGAGGTCGCCCGGGGCTACGCCTCGCTGGCCGACGCCGACCGCCGCACCGCCTTTCTGGGCACCGTTCGCTCGGTCATCAACTCCCGGGGCCAGAGCGTCAGCGCCAGCGACCGTCTCTACCTGGCCCAGGACGTCCCGGTGCTGCTCATCTGGGGCGATCGCGATCCGATCATTCCGGTCAGCCACGGCCAGCGCGCCCACGAAGCGATGCCGGGCAGTCGCCTGGAGATCTTCGAGGGCGTCGGGCACCTCCCTCCGGCCGAGGCTCCCGAGCGTTTTGTCGTCGTACTCGAGCGCTTTCTCGCTGAGACCGAGCCGGCCCGGTTCGACGCCGAGACCTGGCGCGCGCGCCTGCGCCAGAGCGCCGGAGAGTCGGGACGGCCAACGTGAGCGACACCGGCCGCCTGCTCGTCTCCTGCCCGGACCAGCCGGGCATCGTCGCCGCGGTTACGGCCTTCCTGCGCGACTGCGGCGCCAACATCACCCACTCCTCGCAGTACTCGACCGATCCCGAGGGCGGGAGCTTCTTCCTGCGCCTGGTCTTTCACGGCGCGGGTCTGGACGGGCTTGGGGACCAGTTCGCGGCCGAGGTCGCCGCCCCCTTCGGGATGCAATTCCGGCTCTCGGATATCAGAGCACCCAAGCGCATCGCGATCATGGTCTCACGCTATGACCACGCTCTACTCGAGCTGCTCTGGCGCTGGCGCAACGGCCACCTGCCGGCCACGATCGCAAAGGTGATCTCCAATTGGCCCGACCTCGAGTCCGAGGTGGCCCGGTTCGGCGTTCCCTACCACCACGTCCCGGTCACCCGCGAGACCAAGGCCGACGCCGAGGCGCGCCAGCTCGAGCTGCTCAGCGACGGCCGCTTCGATCTCGTTGTGCTCGCCCGCTACATGCAGGTCCTGTCCGAGGAATTTCTGGACCAGGTGGGGTGCCCGGTGATCAACATCCACCACTCGTTCCTGCCCGCCTTCGCCGGGGCCGACCCGTACGCGCGGGCCAAGGAGCGCGGGGTGAAGCTGATCGGCGCCACCGCCCACTACGTGACCGAGGATCTCGACGAGGGACCGATCATCGAGCAGGACGTCAACCGCGTCACCCACGCTCACACCGTCGCCGAGCTGACCCAGCTCGGGGCCGACATCGAGCGCACGGTCCTGCAGCGCGCCGTCACCTGGCACTGCGAGGACCGCGTGCTCATCAATGGCAACGGCACCGTGGTCCTGTGAAGCCCCCGTTCTTGACGTAGCCCCAGAACTGAGCTTTTACGATGCGAGCCCGTCCGTTGGTGGGCGGGCTCCCACGGCGGCTGCCAGAATCCAGTTATGTCGCGGCTGGAGCCAGCGTGCGCCTCAGACCGTGGCCCGGCGTGAGTGGCCCCGAGAACCGGTCTGGGTACCACGCCCGTGCGCTGCGCGCTTACCAGGCGATGGAGCGCCGCTTCGCCGATCGCCACGGTGTGTACCGGCAACGAGGTCGCTGGCACTGGCCGGGAGCCACCGAGCACCTGTGGCCGGCCACTCGGGCCTTCGTGGCCACGCTCGATCTCGCCGGCGCCGGGCCGGTGGCCGGGTTTGATGCCGACCGGGCCATCGCCCGCGGGCTGGCGACACTGGCCCGCTACTGGGAGCCGCCCGCCTACTCCTCAGACCCGATCGGGGCCCGATTGGGCGGAGACCGTTACTACGACGACAACGCCTGGGTCGGCCTGGCTCTGATCCAGCTCGAGCGCATGCGCCCGGGCACCGGCCCCGGCCTGGAGCGGGCCGCCGAGCTGTTTGCCTTCGCGGCCGCCGGCTGGGACACCCGCCCCGACGTACCCAGCCCCGGCGGTGTCTTCTGGGTCCAGCAGGGTCGCGGGGTCGGCGCCCGCAACCACGATCGCAACACGGTCTCAAACGCCCCCAACGCTCAGCTCGGGCTGCACCTGGCGCAGCTGACCGGCGCCCCGCCCGACGCCGTCACGCAGACCGGCGCCGCGCGCATGATCGCCTGGGTGGAGGCCTCGCTGAACGCCGGCGAGTCCGGGACCGGGGCCGGGTTGTTCTGGGACAAGATCCGCGCCGACGGGTCGATCGACGAGATGCTGTGGAGCTACAACCAGGGCGGCATGGTCGGGGCCAACGTGCTCCTGCATCGCCGCGGTCTCGGCGCGGGAGGCGAGTACCTGGAGCGGGCGCGGACCATCGCCACCAAGGCGCTGCACCACTACGAGGGTCGCTACCTCGACCATCCCCCGGCCTTCAACGCGATCTTCTTCCGCAACCTGCTCCAGCTGCACGCAGCCACCGATGACAGCGCGCTCCGCGCGCAGATCATCACCGCGGCGGTCGGTTATGCCGACCGCCTGTGGTCAGAGCGCCGTGACTCCCGCGACCTGTTCCCGTTCCGGGGCGACACCACGACCCTGCTCGATCAGAGCGCGGCAGTGCAGCTCTTTGCCCTCCTCGCCTGGGATCTGGGCGACTACGGCCGGATCGCCTGACCCCGCGCCTGGGGGCGAGCCCGGCCCCGTGCGGGCGCGTTCCACGGATCCGCCTCAGCGGGCGACGGCCCTCAGCTGGTCACCACACCGGAGCGTTAGCGCACCGTGGCCAGGATCGCCGCCGTGTCGGGAATGAAGGCGTCTTCGAGCGTCGGGCTGTAGGGGATCGGGGTCTCGGCGGTGGTCAGCAGCCAGGCGTCGTCGAGGTCGTGGAGTCCGGCCGCGGCCACGGCCCCGACCAGGCCGGCGGCCCAGCCTCCCGTCTGCGGCCCCTCCTCGATCGCGAGCAGGCGGTTGGTGCGAGTCACCGATTCGAGCACGGTATCGACGTCGAGCGGGCGCAGCGAGCGCAGGTCGATGACCTCGGCATTGACGCCCTCGCCGGCCAGGGTCTCGGCGGCGGCCAGCGCGTCGGAGACCGACTTGCCGATTGTGGCGATCGTCAGGTCAGACCCGGCGCGGGCGATGCCGGCCGTACCGATCGGAATGATTTCCTGCTCGGGCTCGTCACCTTTGACCGAGTAGAGCCGCTTGTGCTCGAGGAACACGACCGGGTTGTCGTCCCGGATCGACGCCTTGAGCAGGCCCTTGGCCTCGGCCGGTGAGGATGGGAAGACGATCTTCAGACCCGGGACGCCCTGAAACCAGGTGGCGTGGGTCTGGGAGTGGATGGCGCCGAAGCGCCCGCCCCCGCCCACCGCCGAGCGCACGACGAGCGGCACGCTGCCCTGCTCGTTGGAGATGTACCAGAACTTCGCCGACTGGTTGACCAGGCTGTCCATGGGCAGTGCCATGAAGTCACCGAACATGATCTCGAACACCGGCCGCATCCCGGTCACCGCCGCTCCGTAGGCCATCCCGGCCAGGGCGAGCTCGGAGATCGGGGTGTCGATCACGCGCTCGGGGCCGAAGCGCTCGATCAGACCGGGGGTGGCCTTGAAGACGCCCCCGGCCACGCCCACGTCCTCGCCGAAGAAGACGACATCGGGGTCCCGATCGAGCTCTTCGGCGATGGCGTCCCGGATCGCGGTGCGGAACTCGAGTGTGCTCATGCCGAGAACTCCGTGGCCGCGTCGGTCACCGGATCGGGGTAGGCGGAGTCGCGCGCGCCCTGGACCGCGGCGGCCATCACCACGGCGATCTCCTCCTCGATGGCGGCGATCTGTTGATCGCTGACTCCGTCCTCGAGCAGCCGCGCGCGGGCGATCTTGAGCGGATCGCGCTCGAGCCAGCGCTCGACCTCCTCCTTGGGCCGATAGGGGGCCGGGTCACTCTTGGAGTGGCCGTAGTGGCGGTAGGTCTGGCATTCGAGCAGGGTGGGGCCGCCGCCGCTGCGCGCCCGCGCCACCGCCTCGCGGGCCGCGGCGTGCACCGCCCACAGGTCATTGCCGTCCACGACCGCCGAGGGGATGTCGTAGGCCTGGGCGCGGGCGGCGATGTTGGCCCCTGCGGTGGCGTCAGCCAGTGGGGTGAACTCGGCGTAGAAGTTGTTCTCACAGACCGCCACCAACGGCAGCGAAGCCACCTTGGCCATGTTCAGGCACTCGTGGAAGTAGCCTTGGTTGACGGCGCCGTCCCCGAAGAAGGCGGCCGCCACGCGACCCTGGCGACGGGCCGAGAAGGAGGCGCCGAGGCCGGCGGCGATCGAGCCGCCGACGATCCCGTAGCACCCGACCAGTCCGTGCTCGAGGTCGATCACGTTCATCGAGCCCGCTCGACCCCCGCACACGCCGGTCGCGCGGCCGAGCATCTCGGCGATCAGCGCGCCCGGGTCGGTGCCCTTGGCCAGCGCATGGCCATGCCCGCGGTAGGTGCCGGTGGCGTAATCGTCGGGCTCCAGCGCGAGGCAGACGCCGACCGCCACCGCCTCCTGACCGGCGTACAGATGCGTGGTCCCGTGCACCTCGCCCTCGAGGAACAGCCGATGCATCGAGGTCTCGAAGGACCGGATCAGCAACATGCGGCCGTAAGCACCCAGATAGGACGCTCCCGCACCTGTCTGCTGCTCGCTCTGAACGTTGGCCACTCGCCACCTCCTAGATCTCAGCCGTCGTGTTACGATCGTATCGCAAACGTTTGCAGTGATCGTCCTGGAGACCATTTTGGCCCGCGAGATCGTCATGCCCCGGCTGTCGGATTCGATGGAGGATGGCACCATCCTGAAGTGGCTTGTGGCCGAGGGCGACGAGCTCCGCGAGGGACAGCCGCTGGTCGAGGTCGAGACCGACAAGGCGGTCGTCACCCATGAGGCGGACGCGCCCGCCACAGTGCTCGCCCTACTGGTCGGGGAGGGGGCGAGCGTCGCCGTCGGCGCGCCGATCCTGGTCGTCGGTCAGGCAGGCGAGTCGCTCCCCAAGCAGGGCTCACCCCAGGCCCTGGCCGCCGCCCCCGTCGTCGCCCCGCCGACCACGTCGCCGACCTCGTCGCCGGCTTCGAGCCGCGTCAGGGCGTCCCCGCTGGCGCGCCGGATTGCCGCCGAGCTGCACGTCGACCTCAACGCCCTCACCGGCTCCGGGCCCCACGGCCGCGTGATTCGCGCCGACGTCGAGCGCGCGGTCGGCGCCGGCAACGGCAACGGCGGCGGTGGCACCGGCGCCCCGGCCCCGGCCCCGACCTCCGACTCCGCCAACGACACCGCCATCGCCACCGCTAAGGGCGACGCCACCCGGCACGAGCTCTCGACGATCCAGCGGACGGTGGCCCGGCGTATGGCCGAGTCGCGCGCGACCGTCCCCGACATCGAGTTGCGCAGCGAGGTCGACATGACCGCCGCGGTCGCCCTGCGCGAGCAGTTGCGCGCGCGCTCGGACCTGGTGCTTCCCTCGCTCAATGATCTGATCGTCAAGGCGGCGGCGCTCGCCCTGCGTGAGTTCCCGCGCGTCAACGGCGCCTACCGAGACGGTCAGTTCGAGACCTACAGTCGCGTCAACATCGGGATCGCGGTCGCCGGCGAGGACTCGCTGGTCGTCCCCACCGTGTTCGACGCCGACACCAAGTCCCTGGACGAGATCGCCTCGACCACGCGCGCCCTGGCCGGGCGCGTGCGCGACGGCTCGATCAGTCCCGGCGACCTCGCGGGCGCCACGTTCAGCATCTCCAACCTCGGGATGTTCGGGATTGACTGCTTCTCGGCCGTGATCAATCCGCCCCAGGCGGCGATCCTGGCCGTCGGCGCGCTGCGCCGCCGCCCGGTGGTGATCGAGTCCGGAGAGATCGCCGCCCGAGAGACGGTCCAGCTCACCCTGGCCTGCGACCACCGGATCGTCTACGGGGTCGACGGCGCGCGCTTCATGGCCCGGTTGCGCGAGCTGCTCGAGGCGCCGTTCGCCCTGCTGGTCTGAGCTCAGGGCCCGCTCAGTCGCATTCTGTGGTGACAGCGAGCCAGTGGGCAGCATGCATTTGGTGAAAATCCCGGCGGCGAGCGGAGAGTTTTTCGCATACTTGGGGCTGAGCCTGCAGCTGGGGAAAAGCTTGAGCGGCTGGTTCGGGTTTTGCACGTTTTGCAGGTCGACGGACCTGGGACCCCCGGGCCGCGGTCGACGGACCTGGGACCCGGGGCCGCGGTCGACGGACCTGGGAGCGGGCCGCGGTCGACGGACCTGGGAGCTCGGATCGCGGTCGGCGGACCTGGGGCGGTGTGCCCTGGCCTCTCGGCCTAGCGGCCGGCGGACCGCGAGGCTAGGCCGGTGATGCGCCGGTGACCCGCTGGAGCGGGGTGAGGCCGTCGTCGACGTCCACGTTCTCGGGCTCGAGCGTGAGGCCGGAGGCCCGAGCCACCAGCTCGATCAGTCCGGCGAAGTCGATCTCGTTGCCGCTGATCCCGACCAGGCCCTGAACGATCTGCTCCGTGGTCGCGGCGAGCGGCATCGAGACCTCGAGCTCGCGGGCGGCCTCGAACCCCAGGTGGAAGTCCTTGAGCAGCAGCTCGGGCGTGAAAGTGGGGGTGAAATCGAGGTTGACGTAGGCCGGGGTCTTGTAGCGGGTGAAGGTCGAGCCCATCACGCTGTCGTTGAGGAACTCGAGGAAGTCGGCCCGAGAGACGCCGCCCTTCTCGGCCAGCACGGTGATCTCGGCCATACACTGCGCGACCACCCCGAGCATCAGGTTGTGACAGATCTTGACCAGCCGGGCGCGGTCGCCCTCGCCGACGTAGGTGACGCTGCGTCCGAGCAACTCCAGGTACGGCCGAGCCCGCTCCCAGGCCTCCGCGGGTCCCGAGGTGACGATCGTCAGGCGGCCGCTCTCGACCACCTTCGGGTTGCCGCTCACCGGAGCCGCCAACATTGCGGTGCCCCGAGCTTGCGCCGCGGCGCGGACCTCGGCGGCGGCGGCCGGGGCGATCGTGGTCGAGTCGATGATCAGGCCGGGAGCCACGTCCGAACGCGAGAGCAGGCCCTCGGGGCCCATCACCACCTCGGCGACGTCGGCCGAGCCGGCCACCATCGTGAAGACGATGTCGCGATCGGCCAGATCAGCGGGCGTCTCGGCGATCGCCGCTCCGAGCGCAGCCAGCGGCTCGGCCTTGGCACGGGTCCGGTTGTAGACGGTCACATCGTGGCCGGCTTCGAGCAGCCGGGAGGCCAGGGCCTGGCCCATGCGTCCAAGACCCACCCAGCCGAGCCGCGTCTGTTGCTGACCACGCATGCCACAACTCCTTGCTGCAATCGTTTGCAGCAATCTAGCCGACCGCTTGAAGCGCGTCAAGACCGCTATGCTTTGCGAGGCTGCAAACGTTTGCAAGAGAGAGGGCCCGAAATGGGACTACACAGCTACGGGACGATGGGCGTCGATTGGGAGGAGCGGGTCCGCTACGACCGCCTGCGCGAGGAGCGCCTCGCCCGCATCACCGAGCTGCTGGCCGCGTCGGAGCTCGGCGCTCTGCTGTGTTTCGACATGACCAACATCCGCTATATCACCGCGACCCACATCGGGACCTGGGCGGCCGACAAGCTCAACCGTTTCTGCCTGCTGCCTCAGGGTGACGAGCCGATCATGTGGGACTTCGGCTCGGCGGCTCGCCACCATCAGCTCTACAACCCGTGGCTGGGTGACGGCCGCTCGCGCGCCGGCATCTCGACGCTGCGCGGGGCCATGTCCCCGCAGTCCGGGCGTGCGGAGGATGTCGCGCACAAAATCCGCATCGAGCTCGAGCAGCGGGGGTTGCTCGGTGAGCCGGTGGGCATCGACGCGATTGAGCCGGCCGTGCTGTTCGCACTCCAGAGGGAGGGCATCAAGGTCGCCGACGGTCAGCAGCTGATGCAGGAGGCGCGTGTGATCAAGACGCGCGACGAGATCACCCTGCTCAACATGGCCTGCTCAATGGTCGACGCCGCCTATGAGGAGCTCTACCGCGCGATGCGGGCCGGAATCCGCGAGAACGACTGCGTGGCGCTGGTCAACAAGGTCCTCTACGAGATGGGCTCGGAGTTCGTCGAGGGCGTCAACGCCATCTCGGGCGAGCGCTGCAGCCCCCATCCTCACGTTTTCACCGACCGGGCACTGCGTCCCGGGGACCCGGCCTACTTCGACATCCTGCACAGCTACATGGGCTACCGCACGTGCTACTACCGCACGTTCGCGGTGGGGAGCGCCTCGCGCCCGCTCGTCGACGCCTACAAGCGCTGCCGGTACTACCTCGACGCCGCGATTGCCCTGATCCGTCCCGGCGCCACCACCGGCGAGGTCGTGCAGCTCTGGCCCAAGGCCCAGGAGTTCGGCTTTCCCGACGAGGAGGCCGCCTTCGCGCTCCAGTTCGGGCACGGCGTCGGCCTCTCGATCTGGGAGAAGCCCGTGTTCAGCCGGCTGGTCTCGCTCGATCACCCGGAGGAGATCAAGGAGGGGATGGTGTTCGCGCTGGAGACGTTCTGGCCCGCCACCGATGGTTGGTCGGCCGCGCGCATCGAGGAGCAGCTGGTGGTAACCGCGACCGGCTGCGAGGTCATCACCCGCTTCCCGGCCGAGGACCTGGTGATCGCCGGCAAGCCCTACTTCACCGCCGGCGGTAGCCTGCCACTCGAGCGCGACCGGCAGTCCAACCTCAATACCGATCTGAACGCCGAGACCCAGGAAGCGACCCCCCGGCCCCCACGGGCTTAGCCACTGCGGGCCGACGGACCGGCGGTCGACGAGCCGACGGCGCGGATCGCGGCCACGATCCCCTCGTAGCCCGTGCACCGGCACAGGTTGCCGGCCATCGCCTCGCGGATCTCGGTCTCGGACGCATCGGGTCGCTCACGCAGCAGGGCATCGGCGCTGATCAGGAACCCCGCGGTGCAGAACCCGCACTGCAGCGCGTGGTGTTCGGTAAAGGCGCGCTGCAGGGCGCTCAGTTCCCCGTCGGGGCCGCCCAGGCCCTCGACCGTGGTCAGCGCGCGCCCGTGGGCCTGCACGGCGAGCATCAGGCACGAGCGCACCGGCTCGCCGTCGAGCTGAACCGTGCACGCCCCGCAGACACCGTGCTCGCAGCCGACGTGGGTACCGGTCAGCCCCGCCTGGTGACGGATGAAGTCCGAGAGCAGGGTTCGCGGTTCGACGTCCCCGTCGTACTCAGTGCCATTGATCTGGACGGCGATCCTCACGACTGCACCCGCTCGAGGGCTCGCGCCACGAGGGTCGTGACTAGCGCACGCTGAAAGTCGTCGGTGACCAGTCCTCCGGCGAACTCGGCGGCTTCGGCGGCTGCGACGCCGGCCACCACCGCGCGCTCGCAGGCGGCCGCCCGCACGGGGGCCGGGCCCGCTCCGAGCAAAGCGACCGCGGCGTGTCCGCCCTGGGCGACGACGATCGCCGCGCCCGCCAGGGCAAAGTCGCCATGGGTCCGGGAGTACTCGATAAACGCCATCCGCGCGCCCGCGGGCGGCGCCGGGAGCTCGATCTCACACAGCAGCTCGCCCGGTGCCAGCGCCGTGAACATCGGACCCACAAACAGCTCGCCGGCGCTCAGCGTCCGCGACCCCCGGGCGCTTCGCACGTGGAAGCGGGCGTCGAGCGCGGTCAGAGCCACCGGCAGCTCGGCCTTGGGATCGGCCTGCGCGACCGAACCGCCGACCGTGCCCCGGTTGCGAATCGCCGGGTGTGCGACCTGACTGACGGCCTCGAGCAGGAGCGGCCACCCAAGCGCCACCAGCTCCGAGCGCTCGATCGTGGACTGGCGCGTCATCGCTCCGATCCGCAGGCCGCCGCTCGAGCGGCTGACATAGCTCAGCTCCGGGATCGGGTTGAGGTCAACCAGGACGGACGGACGGGCGAA
>JBOGYN010000014.1:0-1710 GCA_050696855.1 Solirubrobacteraceae bacterium
GTCGGGTGACCTGTCACTCCCACCAAACAGCCGTCACGCTGCGCCGGCGAGCGACATGATCGGGGAATCCGGGCGCCGGGAGCTCGTCTTGCCAGATCACGGCGCAGACTCCGCCGAAGCGGAGTTCATTGGGGGGGTTATGGTCAAGCGCGCGCGGTGTCGCGCCGGAAGCGCCAGGTCGCGCCGATGGTGAAGATCACCAGCCACACCAGGACGTTGACGACGACGCCCACGCTAGGGGTACTGCCGGTCAGGGGTGCGTGGACGAGTTGGTTGAGGCCGTACAGCGGCGTGAAGGTCGCGATCTGCCGCAGCGCTTGGGAGTACTGGCTGAGCGGGATGAACAGCCCGCCGCCGAAGGCGAACAGGACCAGCGCGAAGGAAAGGGGGGATACCACGTCGCCTTCCTCGTCGCCGCGGCCATGTTCGCCGGCGCGGTCGCCGTGCTCGCCGGACTGCTGCGCCGCCGCCACCTCGCGGCGGTCGATCGTGACCTGGACCGGGAAAGCGGCGCCAGCCGCGGTGTGAGAGCGTGACGGCGCGCTCAGGCAAGGGGGATTGCTGCCGCGCATGCGACAATTGTGTTCTCGAGCGCGCTGCGCGGAATCGCCGTGCGCATCAGCGAAGCCCCCGCCGATGTTGAGCTGCTCGCTGCCTCCGAGCGGTTGCGCGACGCGGTTGTGAAAGCACTGCTAATCACCGAAAAGGAGTAAGCGTTCAGTCCCGGGTCAGGCGAGCGTGGGGAGCGGGTCGCCGCGGGCGTGCGCGGCGAGGAGTTCGCGCATGTAGGTGAACATCGAGCGGGCTTGGAGGCGGCAGGTGACCGAGACCGATAGGGCGCGCTCGATGAATCGTTCGCCGTCGTCGGATTGGGTGCCGTGGGAGAGCTTGCGGTAGATGACTGGTCCGCGGAGCGCGCGTTCGGCTGAGTTGTTGGTCGGCTGGACGCCTTCGACGGTGACGAACGTCCATAGCGCGGGCCAGATCTTGAGCAGGTTGTTGGCGAACACGCGATGAAGGCGGGTGCGCTTGCTGTTGCGCCCGGCGCGCTCCAGCAGCGCGCGCAGCTCGCCCTGGATCGGCTTGATCTCCTGGATGAGTCGATCGCGGTCACCGTGCTGCTCGAACGCGTGCCAGGTCCTAAACAGCCGCTTGGTCAGCTCAAGGCCGGTGGTCCCGAACTGCTTCTGGTCGGCCAGCCCTTCGGAATGCTTGAAGAAGTCGCGCTTGAGATGCTCCCAGCAGGCCTGGCGTGAGTCGGGATCGATGTGGTCATACGCCCACCAGCGATCCGAGCCGAGGATCCCCTGAAAGCTGTCGCCGATCAGTTCCTGTAGCCGATCGCGGTGGCGGTCGGCGGCGATCCGAAAGATCGCCGCCTGCGGCGTGGTCGCGGTCCACATCGTGCGTCCCTCGTGGGCGGTAAACCAGCCGGTCTCATCGACGTTGACCGCCGGGGCGCTGAGCACCTTGTCGGCCAGCAGCTCGTGCGGGCAAGCCAACGCCGCTGACGCGCGCTGACAGATCGCGTCAACCGCACCCACCGACAACCCGAGCCCGAACAGGTCATACGCCAGCTCTGACATGTCCCGGCGTGACACCCGGTTGCGGGCAGTCATGGTCACCACCGCCGCTTGCAAGCCGGTGCCAAACGGCGAGTCTGCGACGCCGGCAGGCAGCGTGGCCGCGGTGCGCTTGCCACAACCCGGG
>JBOGYN010000015.1:0-1584 GCA_050696855.1 Solirubrobacteraceae bacterium
GCTGGGCAGCGTACTCGTGATTGTCGCGCACGTAGGCGTCGTTCGCCGGGAACGCAACGTGCTCACGGGCCTCGGTGCGCGCATCCTCAAGCCACTGAAAGAGCTGCCGGTACCACTTGGTCACGAACGCGCCGGGCTGCATCCGTGCGACCTTTTGCTCGAACACCATCATCCCGCGTTGGTCGGTGTGCACGAGGTGCAGCACCTCATGTAAAACCAACTCGGCGTGGAGCCTCAGAAAGTCCACTCCGTCGAGCACGATCGGCCGCTCGATATCGACATCAAACCGCAGCGTGGAGGACCCCTCCCCTGGCTCGGCCCAGTTGACGAGCGCCATCGGTGCCCGCGCCTTTACGAACTTCCGGATCAGCTGGCGGTGCTTCCCTGACCCGAGCCAATCAGGGTCCGCCGAGTACGCCTCCCGGCTCTGCGCGATGAGTTCCTCGATTTCCATATGCACATCTAATCGACTCGAAAGCCCCTCCGCGGCAGAGCTGGTCCCTCTTACTCTCAGTCGGGTCGTTCGCCTCCCGATACCGACGTCTGCGGATCCACATGAGATCGCCCACGCGCTTGCAACTGGTAAGCAACTGCCGGATGCCCGCCCCGGCTTCGCATGTGTGTGGAGCTCGACCGAGGATTTGTTCTGCCGCCTCGTCACCGCAGCAGCCACCGCCATTCGGTCGAGAACGGAAGCCTTGTCCTGGCGCTCTGGGTTGCCGGAGACTTCCCCGGTTCGTGAAGCCGGCACCGCCGCCCAACCTGGTCCGGCGAGCCCGATCAAAGCCTCCGCGACCAGCTCCTCGGAGCGGTCGGAGGCAGGATGTAGCATCGACACATGGCTCGTTGCACAGCGCCTGTCTACGGCCACCGCACGGCGAGCGGTGCCGCGAACTGCCCGGTTTGCGGCTCCCGATCGTCGTACCGTCAGTCCTACGCCTACTCTCCGCCGGTCACCTCGTACCGGGGTGGCGGGGGTGGATCGTCGGCGGGGGGCGGATCCTTCGGCAGCGGCGGATCATCCGGCGGCGGGAGGTCGCGTCGTACCCGCAGCGGGAGCCTGGTGTCATACACGGCAGTCGAGTGGCGCTCGATCGAGCCCCTCGCTCGCCAAGCCGGGGAGCAGGCGCGCCAACATCCGGAACGTCGCGATCTGTTCCTTTGTCACGCGTGGGAGGACCGGAACGGCTGCGCGACCGAGCTATACGACCTCCTGAAGTCCAACGCCGCGACGGTCTGGTTCAGCGAGAGAGACGTCCGGCTCGGTAAGCCACTTCTCCGCGAAATCGACAAGGGCCTCGCGACGTCCCGGATCGGCCTCGTGCTGGTGACCCCGGCGCTGCTGAGCAGCCTCGCAGCCGAAGGAATCGCTGACAAGGAGCTCTCCGTGCTACTTGCGACCGACCGAGTGATCCCGGTCGCCCACGGTACGACCTTTGATGCCCTCCGCGACGTCAGCCCCATGCTCGCCTCGCGTTCCGGATTGGACACCGCGGCGTCGTCGTTGGAGGAGGTCGCCGCCAAGCTCGCCGCTGCAGCACTCGCCGAGGACGACGCCTGACAGGACGGGACGGCGTCCCAGCG
>JBOGYN010000016.1:0-7858 GCA_050696855.1 Solirubrobacteraceae bacterium
GTGTCCCACGATCCGGCGCTCGCCGCCTCTGCCCAGCGGACACTGCGAATCCGCGACGGGCGGATCGTCGAGGAGCGCGCCGATGGCGGCCCCGCGCTCGTTGTGGGACCGAGCGGATGGGTGCGCCTGCCCGAGACCCTGCGCGAAGCGGCCAACATCAACGGGACGGTCAGGGCGCGATCCGAGCCCGGCGCGATCGTGCTCAGCTCCACCCCGCCGACCGCCGGGGCTTCGCCGCCGAAGACCGTAACGATCTCGGTGCCGACGCCGGCCGGAGTGCCGGCGGTGGTGGCCGTGGCCGGGGTGGTTCAGGCGCGCGGGCGCGGTCGCGCGCGCCGCCTGATCCTGGACGGGTTCACAACTCGCTTCGCCGCCGGACAGCTGACCGTGCTCACCGGCCCGTCGGGGACCGGGAAGACGACGCTGCTGGAGCTCGTGGCCGGACTGGACCGCGCCGACGCCGGCGAGGTGCGGCTCGACGGCATCGACCTCGGCAGGCTCGATCCCGAGGCGAGGGCGGCACTGCGCCGGAAGCGGATGGGCTATCTGACTCAAGAGCCGGCGCCGGTGGGATTCCTCAGCGCGCTCGAGAACGTGGCCCTGGCGTTGCGCGTAGGCGGGCTTGCCGCTGAGATCGCGAACGGCCAGGCCGAGGCGATCCTGGCCGGCCTCGGCCTCGGCGAACGCGTCCGGCAGCGGGTCTCGCGCTTGTCCGCCGGAGAAGCCCAGCGGGTGGCACTGGGCGCCGCCCTGGCCGGCGCCCGCGGACTGCTGCTCGTCGATGAGCCGACCTCCCGACTGGACCGGCCCGGCGCCGTGCTCGTCGCCCGGACCCTGATGGCCGCGGCGGCGGCCGGGCACACCGTGATCTGCGCCACCCATGACGAGGAGTTGATCCGCGGCGCGGACGCTCGGGTTACGCTCGTCTCAAGGGGATTGTCGTCTTAGGCGACGGCCCCGGAAGGCGCACCAAGTCGCCGGCTGGGCGCGCCCGCTTGGACTCGAACATCGCCGCGTCGGCGTGTCGCAGCAGGGAGTCGGCGTCGTCCGCATCGTGCGGATACACCGCGCGGCCGACGCTGGCCCCCAGGCATACGCGGCGACCCCCGAGCACGAACGGCTGCCCGAAAGCCTCCTCGATACGCTCCTGCACGCGGGCCAGGTTGTCGTCGACCTTGGCCGTGACCAGTACCGCAAACTCGTCGCCGCCGAGCCGGGCGACCACGTCGCCGGCCCGGGTGCAGGCGCGCAGGCGCTCGCCGACGGCGGTCAGGAGCGCGTCCCCGATCTCGTGACCGAACTCGTCATTGACGGGCTTGAAGCGATCGAGGTCGACGTAGAAGAGGGCCACGAGCGAAGCTCGGTCGCGGGCCTCATGGACGGCGGTGCGCAGCATGCTGGTGAACTGGACGCGGTTGGCCAGGCCGGTGAGCTGGTCGTGCAGCGCCTGATAGGTGATCTGGTCGACCAGCTGCCCGTTCTGGAGCGCGGTCGTGGCCTGGGCGGCGACGCCAGACAGACGATCGAGCAGGTCAGCCGCCGGCACAAGCCGCGCGGGACTCTCGGTCACCGACACCGAGAGCAGGCCGAGGAGGCGACCGGGCACGACCAGGGGCACGAGGATCGTGGCCATGAAGCCGAGGGAGACGAACAGCTCGCGGAGGTACGGGTCTCCGGTCTCGGCGTCCAGGAACACGGGGTCGGGCTTGGGGTCGCGGAGCATGGCGGCAAAGGCGCCGCCGGGGGTCGGTGTCCAGCTCGAGCGTCCCGCGATCTGGACCGGCTCCTCGCCGTTGACCTGCGTCGTGGCGCTGCGCACCAGCTCGCGCCGGGCCTGGTCCCACAGGTAGACGCCGACCCGGTCACAGTCGACGACCGCCGGAACCGAATCGGCGAGCCTACGGGCCACCTCAGCGCTGGTGCCCGCGGCGGCCAGGGCGCGCGCGAGCCCGAGCAGGGCGCTTGACTGCCGGTAGCGCCGCTCGGCCTCGTGCAAGGCGGTCGCGCCGTCCAAAGCGCTGGCCGCGTAGCGCGCGTAGACCTCCAGAAGCTCGCGCTCCTCGGCAAAGAACGAGCCGTGCTCGAACATCGCCAGCAGCCGCCCGTAGTCGTGGCGGTTGGAGCGGACGGGGACAACCAGGCAGGACTCCGGCAGCGTCGCCGGATGCTGGCTGAGCAGCTGCGCCACATGGGCCGAGACGTCGTCCTCGCCAACACCGCGGTGAAAGACCCGGGGCTCGGACTCAAAGGGCATCTGGATCGCGAGCAGATGACGAGGGGCGCGGACCTCGACCGCGGCGCGGTCGGCGATGCGGGCCAGGACGTCCTCGAGTCGGCCGGCGCCGATCAGGTCGGCTGCGGTCTGGAACATGCTATGCAGGCGCTCCTTCATCGCCTCGAGTTGCTCACGCAGCTGACGGATCTGCTCGGGCGATTCGCTCATCGACCGGGCCTGCTCAGCCGACCAGGTCACGCGGTATTCACAGGCGGGCGCGCCGAAGGCCGCGCAGCGCTCGTGCTCGACGGTCGCCGCCGGGAGGCCGAACAGCATTGCCGGTTGCGAGAGCAGACCACACGTCCAATCGCAGTGATCAGCGGCCCGGCTGAAGCCGGGGGCGGGAACGGCGACGATGTCGGCGAACCCGGGCCCGGACCTGACCGCGTGCAGCTGAGCCACGGTGCTGTATTTGCTGGCGGTCACGGCGATCTGGCTGTACACCGCCTCCGGAGAGCCGAGTGAGCGCAGCAGCGTGGCGACCGGTGAGCTGTTCAGGCGCCGCGCCGCGTCCTCGCCGACCGCCCGGGCAAAGCGCGGATGATGGGTGACCTGCGCGCCGGCGCGCCAGAGGGCCACGGCATCGTCGTAGGAGATCCAATTGACGATGTCGGTCAGCTCGGCCACGGGCCGGGTAATCCCAGCCCGGGCGAGCACCTCGGTGACCGCCGCTTCGCCGCCGAACTCGTGCACCCGGGCGAGCAGCACCGCCGAGAGGCTGCAGGAGAAGTGCCGCCCGGAGGCCATACCTAGTTATCGGTGTGAACTCGCACTTTCCCTCCGTGGTTTCGCCTCACTGGCCTCCGTGGCGACTACTGAGCCTGGCTGGCTTGAGATGATGGCCCGATCGGAGCGCGTGAGGCAGGGAGCGCCGCCTCCGCCGTCAACCCAAGAGATGCGGAGGAACCGCTTGACCCCTTCAGAAACTTCCGGCCTAGTCGTGGCGATGGCGGATGTGCGCGCCCACGTAGGCGAACACCTCGGCTACACGGCGTGGCGCGAGATGGAGCAGGACCGCGTCAATCGCTTCGCCGACGTGACCGAGGACCACAACTTCATCCACGTCGATGTCGCGCGCGCCCAGGCCTCGCCGTTCGGCGGGACGATCGCCCACGGGTACCTGACCTTGTCGCTGGTGGCCGCGATCCTCGGGCAACTGCTCAAGGTCAGCGATGCCTCGGTGGGCGTCAACTACGGCCTGGACAGGGTCCGCTTCCCCGCCCCGCTGCCGGTCGGACATGAGTGGCGCGGCGGGGTGGAACTGATTGCCGTGGATGACGTGCCGGGCGGACTTCAGGCCAAGCTGCGCGCCACGATCGAGGTCAAGGGATCCGAGAAGCCGGCGATGGTCGCCGACTGTCTGATCCGTCTGTTCGGCTGAAAGGAAGCGCTTAAAGTGAGAGCGCCCCGGAACCGGCGAAATATGAGGCCGATTCTGCGGGGCGCGCTCGAGGGAGGAGAGGTACTGCGTGGAGAATCATGGCGCCCCAGGCGCTAGAAGTCCAAGACGAGTGTTTGCATTCATTCATAATCAGCGCTTATGGATCTCCGGCAGCTCCGCTACCTCGTCGCCCTCGCCGAGGAAGGCAACTTCACTCGCGCCGCGGCCAGCCTCCACATCGCCCAGCCCGCCATGTCTCAACAGATCCGCAGGCTCGAGGGCGAGCTCGGGCTGGCGGTGGTCGAGCGGACCACGCGCCGGGTCAAGCTGACCGACGCCGGCGAACTGCTCGTCGTCCGGGCACGACGGATCCTGGTCGAACTCGAGGCCGCCGAGACCGAGCTTCAGGCGGTGCGCGGGGTGCACGCGGGCCACGTGACGATCGGGGCCATGCACACAATGGGGCCGGTGGACCTGTCTCTGGCCCTGGCGCTGTTTCGCGAGCGCCATCCCGATGTCGAGTTCACCGTCCGCGAACAGTCCAGCGAGGAGATGGCCGAGATGCTCCGCGACGATGAGCTCGACCTCGCCTTCCTGTCGGTGACCGAGCAAGTCGAGAGCCACGGCTTGGGGTTGCACCAGCTCGTCTCAGAGGAGCTGGTCGCCCTGCTGCCGCCCTCGCACCGCCTCGGCAAGCGCCGACAGATCCGGATGTCCGAGCTGGCCGATGAGCCGTTCATTAGCTTCCGGACCGGCGCCCGACTGCGCGAGCTGCTCGTATCCGCCGGTCATGAGGCGGGGTTCGAGCCCCGGGTCACACTCGAATCCAACGAGAGCCAGCGCGTGCGCCGCCTCGTCTCCCGCGGTCTTGGCGTCGCCATCCTGCCCCGCTCCGACGCCGAGGGACCCGGGGCCGAAGTCGAGGTGGTGACGCTTGTCGAACCCCGCCTGGAGCGCGACATCACCTTGGCCTGGCGGGACGGCCGGCGCCATCCCCCGGCCGCCGCCGAGTTCCTCGAGCTGGCCCGCGAGACGTTCGCTACCACCCGGCGCCAATAAACTGGTAGATCGGTAGGCTGGACGGCGAGGGTGTCGCCCCGACCCCCGCTCTACTTGCTGAGGGAGAACGCCCGATGTCACGCCGAATTGGCTTGGGAACCGTCGTCTCGCTGGTCATGATCGTCGTCGGCCTGATGCCAGCGTTCGCGGAGGCCAAGGTCGCCGGAACTCAACCCTGGCGCGTGACCGGAGCCAATGACCTGGGGGCGATGGCCAGTCGGCCGATGACGATCACGCTGGCCCTGACCCCGCGTCATGATGCGGCGCTGCGAGCCTTGGTGGCGGGCGCCCATGCCCCGCTCACCCCGGCCCAGTTCACCGCGCGCTATGGCCCCGCCCAGGCGAGCGTCAAGCGAGTCCGGAGCTGGGCTCGGGGCCACGGACTGACCGTCCCCTCGGTGTCGGCCAACCGCCTGCTGGTGGCGCTCGCGGGCTCCTCCCAGGCGATCGCCGGTGCACTGCATACCAGCTTTCACAATTTCAGCACGCCCTCCACGGGGCGCTTTGATCAGATCACCCGCGCCGCCCGACTGCCGAGCTCGCTCGCGGGCCGAGTCAGCGCCGTGCTCGGCCTCTCGAGCCTCGGCCGGCTGTCGCTGGCGCCCCCGGCGCAGCCCACGGCGGCGGGACTGAACCACGTGCTCTCCAGTCTCCCCAGCCAGCTACCGACCCTGGGCCTGGGGCTCCCCTCGCTCAGTTACCCGGCCCAGTACGGGCCGAAGGACTTCTGGTCGATCTACAACGCCCCGGCGGCGCAGACCGGCAGCGGTCAGCAACTGGCGATCATCACCGAGGGCAACCTCAGCCAACCCAAGCAGGACCTGGCCACCTTCGAGTCGCACTTCGGCCTGCCGGCCGTGACCTGGAATCAGATCAACGTGGGCGCCCCGAGCAGCGACACCGCCGGCGCGGACGAGTGGGACCTTGACAGCCAGTACTCGACCGGCTTCGCGCCGGGGGTAAATCAGCTCGACGTGTACGTCGGGCCTTCCTTGGCTAACCAGGACATCGCCGCCACGATCAACCGCTGGGTCACCGATAACGCCAGCAAGCAGGGGAGCTTCTCGGCCGGTGAGTGTGAGCTGCTCGCTTACGCCTCGGGCTTCACCAGCAGCCTGGACACGATCCTCGCCCAGGCCGCCGCCCAGGGACAGACGATGTTCTTCTCCAGCGGCGACACCGGCTCCCAGTGCCCCGCGGTGACCGGCGTCAACGGCGTTCCGGTCGGCCTGCCGGGCGTCAATTACCCCGCCTCGAGCCCCGACGGGATCGGCGTGGGCGGCACCAGCGTGCTCTCCCCGAGCGGACCCAGCGAGATCGTCTGGTACGCCGGCGGCGGCGGCTCCAGTCTGCTCGAGGCGACCCCAGCCTTCCAGTCGGCTACGCGGGTCGGTGGCGCGCTCCCGCTCCTGCGACGCGGTGTGCCCGACGTCAGCCTCGACGCCGACCCTGAGAGCGGATACCAGGTCGTGGTCGCCGGGACGCTGCAGACGATCGGCGGAACGAGTGCGAGCGCGCCCTCCTGGCAGGGCATCTGGGCTCGGGCCCAGGGTGCTCACGGAGGTGGCCTGGGCTTTGCCGGCCCGGTCATCTACGGCACCGAGCCGGCCGTCGCCTTCCACGACATCACGCTGGGCAGCAACGGCTTCCCAGCTTTGCCCGGCTGGGACTACGCGACCGGCCGCGGCACTCCGGACATCACGCAGTTCGTCAACGGCTCCTGACGCCACCTGGGCCGTGGGCGGCTTCTGACCCCACCGGGGGTCGCCTTACGCCTGGCCAAGGTCCGCTGCGCCGGGGTTGTTTAGACCCCGCCCCGACCGCACAGTTAACACCTCCGGAGGGCTGGCGCGCTCCGCATTAACGGGCCGTTAGCGCCGCCCGGCCATAGTTCGATGATCATCGAACTTTTGATATGATTTCTAGCGGAGCAAACCCATGAGAACAACGGAGATAGAACTGAACAGCTTTGAAACCCAGGCTCGCGAAGCCCCCACGCCGGGGCGCGAGCACGAAGCAAACCCGCGCTCGCGGAAACGTGGCGAGCACGGTGATAGCAGTACCAACGCCCCCCGCCGGCAGGTCCGGCGCCGAAGCCCGCGCGCCGACGAGCGCCGTCCCGCCCCCAGCCGGCGGACAACCACGGACACCGGCGTTTTGACCGAGAACTCGCTCGACCTGTTCCTGCGAGCCGCTCGCGCCCACTCGCTGCTCACCGCCGAGGAGGAGATCGAGCTGGCCCAGGCGATTGAGCGAGGTGACCTCGCCGCCAAGGAGCGGATGATCAACGCCAACCTGAGGCTCGTCGTATCGCAGGCCCGCCGCTATCAGGGCCACGGCCTGCCGATGGAAGACCTCGTCCAGGAAGGGATGCTGGGGCTGATCCGCGCAGTCGAGAAGTTCGACTGGCGGCGCGGCTTCAAGTTCTCGACCTACGGAACCCTGTGGATCCGGCAGGCGCTTCAGCGTGGGCTTCAGAACCACGGTCGGACAATCCGGCTGCCCGTTCACGTCGCGCAGCGTCAGACCAAGGTGCGCAAGGTGGAGAGCGAACTCAGCACCAAGCTGGGCCGTGAGCCAACCGATGAGGAGATCGCCGCTCAGGCGGAGATCCCCATCGAAGAGGTGGCGGAGTTGCGTGAGCTGACCCGGGGCTTGACCAGCCTTGATCAGCCGGTCGGTGAGGACGGCGAGACCGCCTTCGGAGACCTGCTGGCCAGCGAGCGTCCCCAGCCCGCCGAGGAGGTTGAATCGGCCGAGCGCCAAGAGTTGATCAACGGCGCTGTCGACCAGCTCCCCGAGCCGGAGCGCAACGTGATCCGGCTGCGATTCGGCTTGGTCGGCGCGGAGCCGCTCAACCTACGGCAAACGGGCCTTGAGCTCGGCATCACGCTCGGTAAGGCGCGTGAGCTCGAGCAGCAGGGTCTTAGCCGGTTGGCGCAGAGCTCGGGGCTCGAAGAGCTCCGGCGCGCCGCCTAGCGCAAGCCAGCCGCTAAGCGGTATTCGGTCCCGGGCCCGGGTCTTCGCGAGAAGGCCCGGCCCGGTTGCATTAATCGGGCGGCTCGCCCGGTAGCCCCGGGTCCACGGCATCGAGGAGCGCAATCGCGGCCGCGCCGCCGCCCTCTGGCGCCCCGCCGCTGCCC
>JBOGYN010000017.1:0-5137 GCA_050696855.1 Solirubrobacteraceae bacterium
GCACGAGCCCGAACAGGGCCAGGCCGGCGGTGCCGACTCGGATCGCGACGTAGACGGCGGCGAGGGTGAGCAGGGACGAGAACAGCTCGGCCGCCATCAGCGGGCCCATGATCTCCCGAATCTGCTCCGACAGTGAGCTGCGCTCGACGTAGCAGCGATAGCCGAAAGCGAGCAGGATGTTGAGGGCAAAGGCGAGCAGGAAGGTGGCGAACACGAGCAGGTAGAAACCCAGCTGGCGCGGTGTGACGTGCAGGCCGTGGGTCGCGACTGTGAAGAACAGACCGGCGATCAGTGGAAACCAGATGAAGTTGGCCAGGTTGCTCCAGAACCAGTGCGGGGCTTCCCGCATCCGGGACCAGCCGACGACGATCGTCACGGCGCCGATCAGCGCGGCTGGGCCGCTGCCGAGCAGGACGGCGGCGAGGACGATGCCCAGGAAGCTGCCCGAGACGACCGTTCGGCCGACATCCACGCCCATGCGATCACTGGCGATTGTGAAGCCCGCGATCATCACAAGTGGGACCAGCCGCCAGTGGTCAGAGGCCCCGCCGAGCACCCCCACGACGGCCGCGGCCGCCAGCGCCGCACCCATCAATGAGTACGCCAGACGTCCCGGTCGAGACGGCCGGTGGCCAGCGCCGACTTCTTCGCGTGCGGACATCGCGGGTCTTATCGGCGGCCGCCCGGCAAACCTTCACTTCCACGGGCGCGGAAGGGCCAGGATCGATCAATCGTCCAGGCGGCTAAAGGTTTGGCCGCCGCGCGCCGATTCTCTGCTCTGAGCAAAAAAGAGGGGCCCGTCTAGAACACGGACCCCTCGGACGGCTTAGTGGTTCTTAACGCCCACGGATGGCCTCCTTCCAATGGACGGGAATGGCTACCGGTAACAGTGGGCCAATCGGCAGATGTGGCGTCGGGCTTTAGGCCCGACGCCTATTTTTTTGGTCATCTTTCTGACAAAAGCCCGTGCAGTGTTGAATTGAGGCTTGAGCCCGACCCCGAGTTCGCCGAATACGGTGGCTCTCAGGCCTCGTAAAAGCGCTGCAAACCGCCCGATACTTGCGCCCGAGCGGGCGGTGGTGGCAACGTGGCCGGCTAGGCAGGGTCGCTAAGCGACTTCGAGCAGCATCGGCGAGTCGGCAGCGAGCTCCTCGCGCAGGCCGCGCTTGAGCTGGCTGTGAATCTGGCAGACCCGACTTTCGGAGACGCCGAGGGTCTCGCCGATCTCCCGCAGGGTCAGCTCGTGCACGTAGAGGAGTACGGCCACGTGCTGCTCGCGCGAGCTGAGATGGTCAAAGGCGGCCCGAAAACGCGACATCGCGCTCTCGTGGAGTGCCGTCCGCTCCGGATCGCAGTCCGGGTCGGTACTGGCCAGGAGGTCGAGCCACTCGCTCGGGTCGCCGTCCTCGCCGCCCACTAACGCGTTGAGCGAGCCGATCTCTGTGCGGGCGATGTCCTCCTGCCAGCTCGCCAGCTCGGCCTCGCTGATGGCCAGGGCGGCGCTCAGCTCCTCCCGCGTCGGTCGCCGGCCGTGGTTGCGAGTGAACCGGTCGACGCCGCGGTCGATCTCGCGCTCGAGCCGACGCAGCGAGCGGGGAGCCCAATCGAACACACGCAGCTCGTCGACCACGGCACCGTGCACCCGCTTCCACACGAACTGCTCCAGTGACGCTCCCCTGGCCGGGTCATAACGCTCGATCGAGCGGACCAGTGCCTCCAAACCGCAGGAAACGAAGTCATCGACCTCGCGATGGGGCGGGATCTCGCGGGCCTTGCGGTACACGATCGATTTGACCAATGGAGCCAGTGAGAGCACAAGGCGATCACGCGCCCGGAGGTCTCCGTGCTCGCGATACTGGCGCCACAGAGCGACGCGCTCCGGCTGGGACATCCGTCCGCTGAGCTGAATTTGCTGCAATGTGCCTTCCGTGGTCACGTGGCCGGTGCCTCTGCATCGGCAGCGCGACCGCCGGCTGGACCGCAACCACTGCTGGTTTTGCTCCGTAGCAGCTACGGATCTCACCGGCCGCCCACCTCATACCCGCCATGCCCCTCTCCCCCCTGCTTGCCCGCTACGACCACGTGCTGCTCGACCTCGACGGATGCGTCTGGGTGGCGGACACGTGCATCCCGGGGACGCCCGAGGCGCTCAGCGAGCTGCCCTGCCGCGGGTAAGACGATCTCGTTCTTGACCAACGACGGCCGCCACTCGCCCGAGGAGTACGTGCGCAAGCTGTGGTCGCTCGGGCTCAAGGCCTCGCTGGAGGAGATCGTCAGCGTCGGCGCCGCGATCCAGTTTGCCCTCGCCGGGCGCCTCCCCGGCGCGAGCGCCTATGTGATCGGCGCACCCGCCATCTTCCGCCACGTCAGCGAGTCTTGGCATCGGATCGTCAACGGCACCCCCCAGGCGGCCAGCGCCGACATCGTGGTGGTGGCCGGCCACGACGAGTTCAACTTCGCCGAGCTGCGCGACGCCACCCAGGCGGTGCTGGCGGGCGCCGAGATGATCGCCGCGGGTCGCGACCGCACCTTCCCGGTCGCCGATGGTCAATGGCCGGGGACGGGGGCGCTGGTGGCGGCGCTCGAATACGCCACCGAGCGCGCCGCTCGCATCGTCGGCAAGCCCGACCGCCTGATCTTCAGCACCGCCCTGGATCGGCTGGGTCCCGGTCGCGCCCTGATGATCGGCGATCGGCTCGATTCCGATCTCGCCGGCGCAGCCGCAGCCGAGATCGACGGGGCGATCGTGCTCAGCGGGGTCACGACCCGCGCGCAGGCCGAGGCCGCCGTCGCCCCGGCGCCGGTGGCGATCGGCGAGAACCTTCGTGCGCTGGTGCTCGGATGAAGCTCCTGCTGATCGTCAACCCGTCCGCCGGCGGGGGGCGGGCCGGCCGCGCCATCGGTGACGTCCAGAACGAACTCACCCGTCTCGGGCTCGAGCACCGCACCGAGCTCACGCGCTCGCTGGAGCATGCTCGGGAGCTCGCTCAAGGCGCCGCGGCCGCCGGTGAGGCGGCCGTGGCCCTTGGTGGCGACGGGCTCGTCGGGGCAGTGGCCGGGGCCCTGAGCGAGGTCGACGGCGTCCTCGGTGTCCTCCCGGGCGGGCGCGGCAACGATCTCGCTCGCGTTCTCGGCATCCCCCTGACCCCCGTCCCCGCCTGCGAAGTGCTGCGCAGTGGCGTCACCCAGGCCCTCGATCTCGGAGACGTCGACGGCCGGACGTTCATCGGCATCGCCAGCTGCGGGTTTGATTCGGTCGCCAACCGGATCGCCAACGAGACCAAGCTCGTGCGCGGCAATCTCGTCTACGCCTACGGCGCGCTCCGGGCCCTGGTGGGCTGGAAGCCGGCCACCTTCACGGTCGAGCCCGAAGGCGGCCAAGCGCGCATGGTGACCGGCTACACGGTCGCGGCCGCCAACTCCAGGGCCTACGGTGGAGGGATGATGATGGCTCCCGACGCCTCCCTGCAGGACGGCCAGCTCGACATCGTGATCATCGGCGAAGTCCCTCGGTATCGCTTTCTGCGGTTGCTCCCGACGGTGTTCAGCGGGCAGCACATCCGGCAGCCCAACGTCGAGGTCATCCGGACCACACGCGCCCGGGTGAGCGCCTCGCGGCCGTTTACGATGTACGCGGACGGAGACCCGATCGCCCCGCTACCGGTCATCGTGAGCGCGCGCGCGGGTGCCGTGCGGACGATCGTTCCCGCGCCGCAATGAGGGCACTGGGCGCGAAGATCCTCGCCGCCCGGGCGGTAGGCCAGCTCGCGCGCCGAGCCGGGCGAGGCGGCGGCACCAGCCTCCCCGGCAAGGTCCTCACCCGCCTTGAGCCACACGCGATCGAGGTCCTGGCCGCGCGCCTTCGCCAGGGGACGGCCGTGATCTCGGCCACCAACGGCAAGACCACCACGGCCGCCATGGCCGCGTCGATCCTGGACCGGGGCGGGCGGACGCTGGTGCACAACCGGGCCGGGGCCAACATGGCCGGCGGCGTCGCCTCGACGCTGCTCGAGGCGGCGGGGCCCGGCGCGACGATCCGCGGCGAGCTGGGGCTGTTCGAGCTCGACGAGTTCTGGCTGGACCGGGTCGCGCCTGAGCTGGCCCCCCAGACGATGCTGCTCGGCAACCTGTTTCGCGATCAGCTCGATCGCTATGGCGAGCTGGACACGATCGCCGACCGCTGGGCCGCCCTGGTCACCGCGCTGCCGGGGACCTCCCTGGCCCTCAACGCCGACGATCCATTGATCGCCGATCTCGGCCGCGAGCGCAGCCGGGTCAGCTACTTCGGGGTGCAGGACGGCTCGGTCGCGATGGCTGAGATGCAGCACGCCTCGGACTCAAAGCACTGCCGCCGGTGTGGCTCGCCCTACGTCTATGAGGCGATCTACCTCGGGCACCTGGGTCGCTACCACTGCCCGGTATGCGGTCAGCGCCGCCCCGAGCCGACGGTGGCGGCGTACGACATCGAGCTGCTCGGAACCCGCGGGGCCCGCTTCTCGCTGCACACCCCGGCCGGCGTGGCGCCGGTGTCGCTTCCCCTCCCCGGCCTTTACAACGTTTACAACGCGCTCGGGGCTGCGACCCTGTGCCTCGAGCTGGGCGCCTCCCTGACCGACATCACCGCCGGGCTCGAGGACGTCAGCGCCGCCTTCGGTCGGGGCGAGCGCATCGCGGTCGGCGACGTGGAGCTCTCGATCCTGCTGATCAAGAATCCGGCCGGGGCCAACGAGGTGGCGCGGACGCTCGTGCTCGAGCCCGGAGACCTGGACGTACTCGCGATCCTCAACGACCGGACCGCCGACGGCCGCGACGTGTCCTGGGTATGGGACGCCGACCTCGACCTGCTCGCCGGGCGCGTGCGCCATGTGACCTGCGCCGGCACGCGGGCCGCCGAGCTCGCAGTGCGCCTCAAGTACGCCGGCGTTGGCACCGAACGTCTGCACGTCGAGCCCAGCTTGACGGCGGCGCTTGACCACGCCCTCGCCCGCACCGGCGAGGGCCGTCTGTTCGCCCTTCCCACCTACACCGCTCTGCTCGAGCTGCGCGAGGAGCTCGCCCGGCGCGGTCACGTGGCCCGCTTCTGGTCAACCACGGCGCCGGTCCCGCGGTGAGCGTGATCTGGCACGACCTCGAATGC
>JBOGYN010000018.1:0-5332 GCA_050696855.1 Solirubrobacteraceae bacterium
GCTGCCAAGCGCCCAGTGCATCCCGATAGTTCACCGGCGCGGTGAAGATCCGCGCGACATAGTTCCCCGAGCTCGAGACATACGTCCGCGAATACTGAGTCCGAAACGAGGCAACCTCCGGGCCCAGCGTGTCGCCCAAAGCCCGGCCCTGAGCAACCACAGCCCGAGGCCTCACCCTCGCCCGAGCCGCACGCGACGGCGAGAAAACGCCCCCAGCCGCCGGGCCACGACCGCGCGCAAACGTGCCATAAGCAGACAGGCCCTCGTCAAAGCCGTTCTCACCGAGAGATCGCTGACGCGCACCGGCCGCCCCGGGCGCCACGCGCCCCTGCCCGCCACGAGCGCCCGCCGCCCCAGCGCCCGCGACCAACAGCCCGACCAGCACAGTCAACACAGCCAGTCGCGCCGCGCGCAGATACGACATCCCAAAGATGCTCATCACGTCCGCTCTCTCCCTGCGGCCCCGTGGGACCGCTACGGCTCGCTCCTCCGACCCCCGGTAAGCGGACTTGAGCGATCAACATACGCTCAGCGGTCAAGGTCGTCCATCGTACAAACGTTGAGACACCTCAGAGCCGTACATGCGTGGAGGGATGAGGCAGAGGGCCCGCCGCGCGTGTGCGAGCATTCCGACGATGGCGGTCACTGAGCAACGAGGGGGCGCCCTCGACGCCACGCCACCTGCGCCCGTGGAGGCCGAGGTGATCCGCCAGCTCTACGCCGATTGGGCCGCCGAGCGGCGGGCCGGACGCCACGAGGGTCTGCCGGCCGGCACCCTGCGCCCGAGCCTGAGCGTCATGCGCCAGACGTTCAGCGATCCGCTCGGCCTGCTGCTCGAGCACCGCCGCCGCTACGGCCCCGTGTTCACGATCCGCCACGGGCCCCAGGCGGTGGTGTGGGCGATCGGCGCGACCGCCAACCACCAGATGCTGGTCTCAGAGGCCGACGCCTTCTCCTGGCGGGAGGGGCGCTTCGTCGACCTGTGGCCACTGCTCGGCGACGGCCTGCTCAACATCGACGGTCCCTTCCACGACGGCGTGCGGCGGCTCCTGGTCCCCGCCTTTCATCACGATCGCGTCGTCGCCGTGGCCGACGCGATGGTGGCCGAGGGGGTGGCGGCCGTCGAGCGGCTGGTGCCCGGGGAGGCGTTTGACCTCTACGCGTGGGCTCGACGGCTGGCGCTGCGGATCGCGCTGCGGGCGCTGCTGGGGATCGAGCGGGCGGGCGACGATGAGCGGGCCTTGGCGCACGCCTTCGAGCGGGCGCTGCGCTTCCACGGTCTGGCCGTGCCGCTGCAGATGATGCGCGGGCCGGGCACCCCGCACGCCCGCGTCCTGCGGGCCCGGGCCGAACTGGACCGGCGCCTGTTCGACGAGATCCGTGGGCGCCGCCGCCGCGGCGACCCGGGGGCCGGCGTGCTCGGCCTGCTGCTCGCCTGCACCGACAGCGACGGAGCGCCGCTGGACGAGGCGATCGTCCGCGATCAGACGACGACGCTGCTGTTCGCCGGTCATGACACGACTACGTCCACGCTCACCTTCCTGGTCTACGAGCTGGCTCGCTCCCCGGCCGCCGCCGCGGCCGTCCGGGCCGAGCTGGCCTCGGTCGTCGGCGATCGTGACCCGTCGGCGTCCGAGCTCGATGGCCAAACCCTGCCGGTGCTCGAGCGCACGATCGACGAGACGCTGCGCATGTACCCCCCGGCCTGGGTGGGGCCGCGACGGAGCACCCGCCCGGTGGTCATCGACGGCGTGGCGCTGCCGGCCGGCGTCGGAGTCCAGTACAGCAGCTGGGGGACCCACCATCTCGAGGAGCTCTACCCGTCGCCCGAGGCCTTTGACCCCGATCGCTTCCTGCCCGGTGGTCCGGCCTCGCAGCTTGCCAAGGGGGCCTACATCCCGTTCGGCGGGGGCACGCGGATCTGCATCGGTAAGCGCTTTGGTCAGTACGAGCTGCGCGCGCTGGCCTCGGTTCTGTTGCGGCGGCTGACCTTCGAGCTCGCACCCGGCGAGCAGCTCCAGGTGGCGGTCACGCCGACCTTGGGACCCAAGGGCGGACTGCGCTTCGTCCCGCGGGCCCGGGCCGCGGCTTAGTCCATCACGAGGACGATCTTGCCCAGCTTGCCCCCGGCCTGGAAGCGCTGGTAGGCGGCCTGCGCGTCGTCGAGCGCAAAAGTCTCGGCGACGGGCACCTCGACGGTACCGTCGGCCAGGGCCGGCAGGACCGAGCGCTCAACCGCCCGAGCCGTCAATGCCTTCCCCTCCAACGGCCGCGCGCGCAACGTCGAGCCGTGAATCCGGGCGCGCTTCATCATCAGCAGGCCGAGGTTGATTTCACCGGTCGCCCCGGCGCCGGTGCCGATCACCGTGATCCGGCCGCCGGTGTTCAGCGCCTTGAGGTTGTCCTTGAGGTTGAGCGCGCCGACCAGTTCGAGAATCACGTCGAAGGGACCGTGGTCGGCGAAGCCCTCGGGCGCGATGACCTCGGCGCCGAGCGCGGCGACCTGATCTCGGAGGCTCTCGTTGCGGACCGTCGCGGTCACGCGCGCACCGCCCGCGCGACCGAGCTGGACGGCGGCCGTGCCGACGCCGCCGGCCGCGCCGTGGACGAGCAGGCGCTCGCCGGCGACCAGGCCGGCCTGGGTGAAGACGGCGTCGTGCGCGGTCGTGAAGACCTCGGGGGTACCCCCGGCCTGGGGCCACGAGAGCGACTCGGGCACGGGGACGAGCACGCGCTCGTGAACGAGGGCCAGCTCGCCCTGACCGCCGCCGCCGACGATGCCCATCACCCGCTCGCCCTCGCGAAAGCGTTCGGCGCCGGGACCGCACGCCTGCACCTCGCCGGCCAGCTCGAGGCCGGGGATGTCCTGGGGCGAGCCGGGGGGCGCCGGGTAGTGACCGCGTAGCTGCATCATATCGGCGCCGTTGAGACCAGCCGCCCGGACGCGGACAAGGACCTCGCCGTGCCCGGGCTCGGGGTCCGGGTGCTCCTCGATGGTCAGTTTCTGATCACGGATCGTGACGGCGTGCATGAGTTGGGGTCTACCTCCTGACGAGTTCGGCCACGCACTCGATGTGCGGGGTCTGCGGGAACATGTCCACCGGGCGCACACGGGCCAGGCGGTAGCCGGCCTCGACGAGCTGGGCCGCGTTGGGAGCCAGCGTGGTCGGGTTGCAGGACACGTAGACGATCCGCGCTGGGGAGGTCTCGATGATCCGCCGCACGACCTTCTGGGACAGGCCGGCGCGAGGCGGGTCGAGGATCAGCACGTCGGGGCGGCCGGCCTTCTCGGCCAGCTCGCGCAGGGCGAGTCGCACGTCACCAGCGAAGAAGCGGACGTTCTCGATCTCGTTGGCCCGGGCGTTGCCGATCGCGTCGGCGATCGCCTCGGGCACCAGCTCCAGACCCCACACCTCTGCCACGCGCGGCGCGATCGACAGCGCGATCGTGCCGATCCCGCAGTAGAGGTCATAGACGCGCTCGAAGCCCCCCGGCTGGGCATAGTCGGTCGCCAGCTCGTAGAGCTGCTCGGCCATCTCGGTGTTGGTCTGAAAGAAGGCCTCCGACGAGATGCTGAGCCGCAGCCCGCCGAGCACCTCGGCAAAGCGCTCGGAGCCGGCCAGGAGCTCGGTCTCCCCGCCCTGGGTGGTCTCGCCGACGCTCGACTGCCGGGTCCAGAGCAGACCATCCAGACCGGCCCCCGCCTCAGTCAGCGACTCGCGGTCCAGCGTGCCCTCACTGGTGACCAGGCGGACCTGGAGGGCGCCCGTGCGCCGGCCCTCGCGGACGACGAGATTGCGCAGCAGGCCCTCGTTGGTGCGGCGGTCATAGGCCGTGAGGCCCTGCGCTCGACACCAGGCGACGATCTGCTCGCGCGCCTGGTTGGCGGGCTCGGAGGCCAGCCGGCAATCGGTCACGGGCCGGATCTCCTCCCAGCTCCCCGGAGCGTGAAACCCGCACACGAGCTTGCCGTCGGCGTCGGTGCCGTACGAGTATTCGAGCTTGTTTCGGTAGCGCCACTGCGCCAGCGCGGGGACGATCGGCTCGAGCTCGAAGCCGTCGAGCTTGCCGATCCGACGCAGCGCGTCGTCGACCTGGGCATGCTTGACCTCGAGCTGCCGCTCGTAGGGGAGGATCTGCCAGGGCGCCCCGGGGTGGTCGGCCACCGGGGCGATCCGGTCGGGACTGGGCGCGAGAATCTCGACCGTACGCGCCTCGGCCCAGGCGCGCTTGCGCTTGCCGATCACCGCCCGGACGCGGTCTCCGGGGACGGCACCGGAGACGAAGACCACGTAGCCGTCGGTCCGCGCCACACCGGCCCCGCCGTAAGCGAGGGAGTCAATCGTCAGCTCGAGCTCGTCGCCGCGCTGGGGGCGAGCGGCGCGGTCGACCGCTGGGGGTGTGGTGGCATCGGCCGCCGGGCGCGTGGTGGCCTCGGCCGCCGGTGGTGTGGTGGCATCGGTGCTGTCCATCGTCGTCTCCAGGCTAGTGGCCTCCCGCCAACGAGGGCCGCGGGCGCGATGCTGCGGCGGTGTCGGCCGGGCGGGCAAGCGGTAAGGCTGGGAGCTTGGGCGCTGTTCCTCAGCCCGCGCGGCCGCTGTGCCGGCACTGAAACGTCGGCTGGCAGCGGTTTTACGCCTCTGGCGCCACAGATCGCTGCCACCCGAAGGTCGCGACGCTCGGTTGACCTGGTCAGCGGGCGGTGGGCAGCCGGGGGACGGAGCGGTCCCGGGGTGCCGGCCGTACGGCCTGGGGGCCCGGTCGCACGGGGGGGCGCCGGCCGCGCGGGCGGCCGGCGGCGCCGACGACGCGGGACCGGGCTAGCCGATCGACTTCTCGAGCGCGCCCGTCACCGACTTGCGGTTGGCGTTGTTGCGCTCGTAGGTGAGGACCTTGCGCAGCTCGGGCTTCTTGAGTTCTGAGAGGCGGCTCTGGATCTGGGCGGCGGTGAGGTCGTCGTAACCGAGGATCGGGAAGGCCGGCCCGACGCCGGCGGCCCGGCGGGCGCGGTCGGCCCCACGGACGATGCGGTCCACGGGATCGGCCTTGCGGGCGCGCTTGGTCGCGGCCCCGATCTGCCCGACCAGGCCCTCGGCCGAGCCGACCAGATCATCGGACTGCTGGCGGCCGCGACGCACGAGCTCGGCGACGAGGTCGTTGGCGTCCTTGCGCGTAACGCGGCCGCGAGCGGCGGCGTCGTCGAGGATCTCCTGGATGCGGTCGCGGGTCAGCATGATCACGTCGCGCGGCTTGATCGCCCCGCGGGTCAACTGCTCGGCGACGGAGGCGAGGCTCTCCGAGCCGCCGCTGGCGCGACGCGTGGTGGTGGCAC
>JBOGYN010000019.1:0-2112 GCA_050696855.1 Solirubrobacteraceae bacterium
CTGTGCAGCACCGAGGGCGACACGGCTGTGGTCCCCACGCCCCCCATCGGTCCGGGAACACCGCTCACACTGACCAGCCAGGACAACCGCGCTGTGTCCCCGCTCGAGCCCAACGGGGCCCTGATCAAACTCACCGTCGCGCTCGGCGAGCCGGGCGCGGTCGCCGCCCCCGGCCCCATTTCCGCCCTGTTTGCGACCGGCTTTCCGACCTGCACCGCGTATCTGCGCATCCAGTCGGTCGATTGCGCCGGCCTGGTCCCCCGGGCCCGCTACCGGCTCGCGGGACGTCACGTCCGGGCCGGCGCGGGCGGAAGCATCTTCGTCGGCGGGCTGCGGCTGCGTGGGGGCCAAACCCTGGCGCTGGTCAACGCGGCCGGCCGGCGCCTGACCACCCTGCACGTCGCCCGCCTCAGGGTCGACATGACCGGCCGCGAGACGGTGATCGCGGGCGGCACCTGTCAGCCCGGTGACTTCTATGGACCGCCGCTGCAACGTGCCCCCACCAGCCACGGGGTCGGCTTGGGGCCGAGCGGGGGGGGCACGGTCTGCCCGGACAGCGGTAGCGCCCACGGCCTCTCGGCCACCGACATCGCGCAGACCGACGATCTCAGCGGCGGTCAGACGATCACGCAAGTCCCGCTGATCGAGTCCACGGCGCCGATCCAGGACGAGACCCTGTACGGCTCGTTCGTCGCCTCAGCTCAATCCGGACTGCCGGGCGCCCACGGGGCGACCGCCGCCGGGGGCACACCCGTGGCGCTGACCATCACCCCGGCCGGGTCACACCGCGCCGTCTTTCACGCCCGCAACGTCGACACCAACCGTGGGGTCAACGTCCCCGCCTTGAACCCGGGCGCCTACGTCGCCCGGTGGGTGTTGCGCGACGCCAACGGCGACACGCGCTCGCTGGTCACCCGCTTCGTGGACCAGTAGCAAGAGGCCGGCGCGGGGAGTAGTACCTTCGCATCAGCACATGCCACCAGCGACAGACGACCCGGCGAGCGAACGACGGAATCGATTGGTCGATGTCGAAGGCCTGTCGATTGGTCAGGTCGCCGAGCGGGCCGGGATGAGCGCCTCGCGGATCCGGTACTACGAGTCACGGGGTGTGCTGTCAGAGCCGGCTCGGGTCGGCGGCAAACGGCGTTATTCGCGGGACGTGCTGCGCCGCTTGGCGATCGTCGACGCTGCTCAGGGGGTCGGGTTCTCGCTTGATGAGATTCGTGACCTGCTCGGTTCACGTGACCAGCCGGCGCATGAGCGCCTGCGTCAGCTCGCACTGCTAAAGGTCCCAGAGCTCGACGACTTGATCGATCGGGCGACCTCGGTTCGCCGCCTCATGGAGGTCTGCAGCCGATGTAGCTGCAAGTCGATCGACGTCTGCCGGCTGTTCGACGATCGGACCCTGCGGCTGCGCGGACCCGGTCCCCTCGCGGAGGTCGGCGTCCGGGCCGGCCGCCCCGCTGCCCACATCTCCGCAGGTTGCCCTTGACTTCAACCTGGGTTTAGGTGCCAACCTCTGCGTTGGCTGATCCAACTGCGACTGGGAGTCTGTTGATGACGTATGTGATCGCTGAACCGTGCATCGGGACCAAGGATCTCTCCTGCGTCGAGGTTTGTCCGGTGGATTGCATCCATCCGACTGAGGATGAGCAGGGTTTTGCTGAGGCGCCACAGCTCTACATCGATCCGGAGGAGTGCATCGACTGCGACGCTTGTGTGGAGGCGTGCCCGGTCGACGCGTGCTTCGCCGAGGATCAGGTGCCGCCCGAGTGGGAGCACTACACCAAGGTCAACGCCGATTTCTACACCCAGGGCGGGTGAATCTGGACTTCGAGCGGCGCAACGCTCGCCCCGGCAAGCAGAGCAGCGGTCGCCTTTTCCGCCGCCCTGGCGATGGCGCCGGGCGGGGAGCTCTGATAAAGGGGACCGGTGGGATCGTTGATCAGGCAGGCGGCCCGGGCCAGGCCGCGTAAATCCGCTGGCGCGGGGCCGGCAAGTGCTTCCCGAAGCGCTTCGAGCATCGGACGCGCCGCGCCCACCTCCGAGGCCTGCACGGGGAGGCGCACGCTGTGCCACGTCCGACGAGGTTCTCAGGCCACGATTGGCTGG
>JBOGYN010000020.1:0-6009 GCA_050696855.1 Solirubrobacteraceae bacterium
GTTGGCGCGCACGACGTGCGGACCGACTCGCTGGCCGATCTTCTCGGGATCGGCGTCGAAGATCGCCACCACGCGGAAGCCGTGGTCGGCGAAGATCTCCGACGAGGCGATCGCGCGACCGAGATGCCCCGCGCCGAAGAGCGCGATGTTGTGCTGGCCGGCGGTCCGCAGGATCTTGCGGATCTGCGTAACGAGCGAGTCGACGTTGTAGCCCACGCCGCGCTTGCCGAACTTGCCGAACCCCGAGAGGTCGCGGCGGATCTGGGTCGAGTTGACGTGCGTGTAGTCGGCGAGCTCCTGGGAGGAGATCGTCTCCTTGCCGATCTTGCGGGCCTGGGTGAGCACCTGGAGGTAACGCGACAGGCGCGCGGCGACGCCCAGCGAGAGCTTCTCGCCCGTCTTGTCCAACGAAGGCGGGAGCGATTCAGTACCGGGGCCGACTGTGTAGCTCATGCCCGCACCCTAACTGAGCCTCTCAGCCAGCTCGGCGGCATCGACGAATAGCGAGAACGCCTCCACGCCATCGATCGTAACGACTGGGATTCGTTCGAGATAGGCCTGCAGCAGCTTCTCGTCAGCTTCGATGTCGCATTCTTGAAATCTGAACGGATGTTCGGTCCGGACTCGCATCAGCACGTCGCGAGCCTCGTCACACAGACAGCAGCCCGCGCGGCCGAACAGCACCACCTCGCGGCTCACTCGGGCCACCCCTCGGCCGCTGCCACCGGCGGCCTTGGCTCCCCGGTCGCGAATACATCGAGGCCGAGGTAGTCGGGATAGCGCAGCGGCACCAGGTGGCGCCCGGCACTGGCGATCATGGCCGCGTTGTCGGTACAGAGCTCGCGTTCAGGCACGTGCAGCTCAGCGCCGAGCGCGGCCAGGCGGTCGCGCAGCGGGCCGTTGGCCGCCACACCCCCGCCCACTGCGAGCCGGTCCAGCCTGGTGCTCAAAAGCGCTCGCTCGGCGCGCACGGCGAGGGCCTCGACGATGGCGCGCTGGTAGGAGGCGGCCAGGTCGGCTCGCCGGCGCTCGGTCTCGTCCGCGCCGAGCTCGCGTACGCGGTACAGGAGCGAGGTCTTGAGTCCGGCAAAGGAAAAGTCCAGGCCGCGTAGGCGAGCGGCGGTCGGAAAGGAGAAGGCCTCGGGATCCCCGCCGCGCGCAAGCCGTTCGAGCGCGGCACCACCTGGATAGCCAAGGCCGAGTAGGCGGGCGCCCTTGTCAAAGGCCTCCCCCGCCGCGTCGTCAAGCGTCTGTCCCAGCAGCTCGTATCCGGGTCCGCGATCGGTCACGCGGGCCACGAACGTGTGGCCGCCGCTGGCCACGAGGCTCACGAACGGCGGCTCGAGCTGGGAAGGCTCGAGAAAGCCGGCGGCGATGTGACCGTGCAAATGGTCGACGGCGGCGAGGGGGAGTTCGTGGGCGGCGGCCAGCGCCTTGGCCGTGGCCAGGCCCACGAGCAGGGCGGCCACCAGCCCTGGTCCCTGGGTCACGGCGATCAGCTCCAGTTCGGGCAGAGCCACGCCCGCCTGAGTCAGCGCGTCGTCGACGGCCGCCCCGATCAGCTCGAGGTGCTGGCGCGAGGCGATCTCGGGCACGACCCCGCCGAAGCGATCATGAATTCCCTGGGAGGAGATCACGTTTGAGGCGATGCGGCCGTCGGGGCTGATCACCGCCGCGCACGTGTCGTCACAGCTGGTCTCCAGACCGAGAATCATGCGGCGCCGGAGGCCGAGATCGTGTCCGCCGTGCGCCACATGATCAGCGCGTCCTCCCCGGTGTCGCGGTAATACCGCGGGCGGGTTCCGGCGGGACGGAAGGAGAAGCATTCGTAGAGGGCGATCGCCGGCGCGTTGGAGGTCCGGACCTCGAGCGTGTACTGCTCCTCGGTCCCGGCCTCGTCGATCATCGCCTCCAACAGGCCGCGGGCGATCCCCTCGCGGCGGCGGCCGGGCTCGACGGCGATGTTCATCAGGTGCCAGACCGTGTCGTAGCGCGACAGGACCAGATAGCCGATCAGGCGCGAGCTCGAGATGTCAACCGCGGCCAGGCAAATCCCGGCCGGCTTGGAAAGCTCGAGCACGAACATCGCCAGCGACCACGGGGTGGTGAACGCGCGCCGCTCGATCGAGATCACCTGGGGCAGATCCGAGTAGGCGAGCGTCCTGATCGTGAAGGTGGCTGGCGTCATCGCTTCTGGGCCGCTCGCCGCGACAGCTCGGCGTCGGGGAGGCGCAGGTACTCCGGGTGGACGTCGGCCCCAGGTCGGGCCAGCCCGGCGGCCAGGCGAGCGTGATAGACCGCATCGACCCGGTGCAAGCTGGAATCCCGATTAGGAATCGTCGCCCCCGAAGCCTCGAGAACCGCCCTGAATTCTATCGCCCCGTCGCCGACGATCAGCCGGCGCGGTCCGAGCTCGGGACCGGTCCGGGCAAGCGCCTCCGGGGCGATCGCGATCGGGTTCAGGAGCGGCGCGGCGGGCATCGGCCGCGCCAGGACCTCCGGTGCCCACGCCGCCGCGAAGACCTCGCCCCGGCGGGCGTCGATCACAGCGACCACGGCGTCGAACCCGACCGCAGCGTCGAACCCGACCGCAGCGTCGAACTCGACCGCCGTGTTGGAGTCGGCCCCGGCGGCCGCGGCGGCCAGGGCCAGCGATTCAAGCGTCGAAACGCCGGCCAGCTCGAGTTCCCGCGCCCGCGCGAGCGCTCGCGCGGTGGCGACGCCGATCCGCAATCCCGTGAACGTCCCCGGGCCCACCCCAACGGCGATCCGGTCCACCGCGTCCCACCCGCCACCGCGGTCGAGCACGTCGGCGATCAGTGCCATCAGGTGGGTGGTGTGTCGCGGGCGCAGGCCTGGGTCGGGATCGTCACGTGCCTGCGCCAGGACCCGGGGGCCAGGCCCGAGCGGTTCGCCGATCTCCACCAGGGCGACGCTGGTCGCCCGCGTCGCGGTATCGAAGGCGAGCACCCGCATAGCGTCCGCTGGGCCCTAGGTCGCCGAACCGGCCGGGGTGCCGACGCTGACCCGGCGCAGATCGCCGCCACGGTGTTCGAGCCGGACCCGGGCCGCGATCGTGGCCAGACCGGCCAACGCCGCCTCGCCCTGCGGCCATTCGACGAACGCGATCGTGTCCGCGCCGAGGTAGTCAGTCAGCAGGTCGGGATCTTCGTCGGCCAGGCTCGCGACCCGGTAGAGGTCGACATGCGCCACCGGCACCGGCGCCGGATAGCGCTGACCGATCGTGAACGTGGGACTGGTCACCGGACCCTTGACGCCGAGCGCTCGAGCCGCGCCCCGCACCAGGGTGGTCTTGCCAGCCCCGAGCTCACCTTCGATCAGCACGACGTCCCCGGGATGCAGGGACGCGGCCAGCTCGGCCCCGATCATCTCGGTCTCGGCGGCACTGTGGGAATCGAAGGAGCCCTGCACAGGCGACACTGTAGAACTCGCACCGAGGTGGGCTTTCGCTACCGTCAAGCTCGTCATGACCGTTCCCGTGACCGATAAGGAACCGGGTCGTATAGCCGCGCTGCTCAAGCGGATCTCCGGCGATCGCGAGGGGATCCCCACCTCGCTGGCGGATCTGCGCGGCTCGGAGACGGCCAAGGCGGCCGGACTGGCCGGGGCGATGATCGCCAACAACGTCATCGCGCTGATCTCGACCGTCGTGTTCGCGCGCCTGCTCAGCGACTACGGCTCGCTCGCGGCGTTGGTGAGCTATTTCCTGATCCTGTCCGTGGTCGGCCAGGCGTTGCAGGTGGCCACCGCCCGCGAGGGCGTGCTCGGGCACCTGGGAGTCGGAGCCGGACTGACAGCCACGGTACGACGCTGGACGGTTCACCTGATGATGCTGACGGCCGGGATCACTGTCGTCTCGATCCTGCTCCGCGCTCCGATCGCCTCGGCCGTGGGGGTCCAGAACGACCAGTGGGCCGCCGCGATCGGCCTCCCGGCCGGAATGCTCTGGCTCGAGATTTCGATCCTGCGGGGCGTTCTGCAGGGGGTCGGCGACTACAACGGCGTCGGCGTGAGCCTGGTCGGCGAGCAGGCGGCGCGGTTGGTTTCCGGCGCTGCTCTGGCTGCCGCCGGACTCGGCGTCACCGGCGCCTACCTCGGCACGCCGATCTCCTTTCTCGCCGTCGGCGTCTTCTGCCTGCTGCGCTTGCGCCGTCACGTCGAGACCCAGGGCGAAGCTCCGCTCGGCGTGGTCGACACGGCCCCGCCGGCCCTCAGCCTCTGGACCCATGTCAAGCGGGCATGGGCGCCGATCGCCGGATTGATCGTGATCGCCGTCCTGCAGAACATCGACATCATCGCCGCTAAGCATCGTTTCACCAGAGACCTGGCCAGCTCCTACGGCGCCACCGCGGTCGCGGCCAAGGTTCTGGTCTGGGTCGCGATCGGCGCCGGCTTCTACCTCGTCCCCGAGGTATCGCGGCGCCGGGCCTTGGGCGAGGACACGCGGCCGATCCTCTTCCGGGCGCTGGGAATCATCCTCGTGTGCGCCGTCCCCGTCCTGCTCATCTTCGGCGTTGAGCCCAAGCTCCTGCTCAAGCTCGCCTTCGGCGCCAAGCGCGACACCGCGTCCGGTTCGTTGCTCGTGCTCGGCGTGGCCTTCACCGTCCTGGCCTGCACCTACCTGGCGATTCAGTACCTGCTCGCCCTGCGTCGAACCTGGTTCCTGATCGCGGTCGGTGCGGTCGCGGTGGCCGAGCCGATCCTGCTCCTCAACGCCTCGCGGCGCGCGACCGGGTTTGCCACGGTGGTCCTGGGCATCCAGGCCGTCGGGGCGCTGCTCGCCTTCGGTCTCGCCTTCCGCGCCGGCCGAGCGCCGCCGCCGGGCGCCCAGCACGGTCACGCGCCGACGACCGGCCGGGATCTCGATGCGACCCCCGAGCACAAGCCCGAGGCGGCCGTTGCTCCCGAGCCGGTCTGACCTGACCGTCTGGCGTTCTCGCATTGCGCCACCCCGGGACCTGCAAAATGTGAAAAACCTGAACCGGGCGGCCGGATATTTCCGCTCGCGCAGGCTCAGCCCCGACTTTGCGCAAAACTCCCCGGCCGCCGGCAAGATTGGCGCAAAATGCATGCTCCCGTGGCCACGCTGGAGCTGACCGCGCCCCCGATCATCCCGATCTGCGAGACCGAAACCTATAACAGGCCGAGCTGCGATGGCGGTGACGGTTCCCGCGGCGCCGGCTCACGCTCAGAGGGCTCGGTCTCAGAGGGCCCGGTCTCAGCGGGCGCGGTCTCAGCGGGCCCGGTCTCGGGTTCGGGGGGTGCCGACTCGGGCCCGGCGCTCGCGAGCTCGGGCTCCGGGATCGGCTCGCGGATCGGTTCAACCGGGTCGGGCTGAGCTAGGGGGCCGAGCGCGAGAAACTCGGGAATCTGGTGAAAGTCGGCCCTGAGTGCTTCGAGGGTCGCCGGCGTGTAGAGGGCGGCGGCGGGGTGATAGAGCGGGTACAGCCGGATCGCCCGCGGGCCGAGGGTGCGCTCCTCCACCTGTCCGTGCAGGCGGGATATCCCGGTCGGATCAGCCCGCAGCAGCTTCGTGGAGAAATTGCCCAGCGTGCAGATCAGGTCTGGCTCGATCAACTCGACCTGGCTCTCCAGGTAGCTCCGGCACGATTCGATCTCGTTGGGCTGAGGATCGCGATTGCCCGGGGGCCGGCACTTGAGCACGTTGGCGATGAACACGTCACCGCGCTCGAGTCCGATCTCGGCCAGCAGCTTGTCGAGGAGCTTGCCTGCCTGACCGACGAACGGCAGCCCCTGCTTGTCCTCGTTGGCACCGGGGGCCTCGCCGATGAACATCAGCCCCGCGTCGGCGTTCCCGGACCCGAACACGACCTGGGTGCGGGTCTGGTGCAGCGGACAGCGCACGCAGCCGCGGGCCTCCTCGTAGACCGTTTTGAGGCGATCCCGGCGCTCTGTGGCGCTTGTCACAGAGGTCGATGTTGAGGGCACAGGCAGAGGGGGTATTCTTCCTGATGAGGCCGCCACCGT
>JBOGYN010000021.1:0-3087 GCA_050696855.1 Solirubrobacteraceae bacterium
ATCCCGCTCACATGACCCGGCGCGCCGGCCACGGTCCCGCCGGCCAGCGCCGCCGCCGCGCGGTTGGCGGCCTTGGTGTTGCTGCCGAAGGCCTCGGTATCGGGCAGCGGGTAGGCGAGCATGAAGGTCGTATGTCCGTCACGCGAGACAAAGGCGCGACTGCCGGTCGAGGCGTAGGAGGCGATGCGGGCACCCGGAAGCGCCGCCTGGAGGCGGGCCGCCACCCGGACCAGGTCGGCGTGCACGCCCGCTGAGCTGACCGAGGTCTGGCTCGGGAGGGTGACCACAGGCACGATCGGGGCTTTGTCACCACCCTGGTGGTAGAGGTGCTGGATGGCGCGGTTGGTCTGAAAGCCCTCGCGACCCGGGACGCTGAACTCGTTGCTGAACGCCTTGGTCGCCTGGCTGACGGTGGCAAAGCCGACCACCGTGACCAGGATCCAGAACGTCGCGACTATCCGTTTGTGGGCCAAAACCCACCGGGTGATCGTCGTCATCATGGCTTGCCCTTCCCCTTTGATTCGATAAGCGGATGATTTGTACCACAAACAATTGTGCGGCACGACTGTGAGTCGATAACATCGTGTTATGCCCGAGTCCGCTCCCGCTGCCGGCGCCCCCGGGCTCCACGCCGCACTGGTCCGTCACACCGGTTACCTGGTCAGCCGCTGCGGCATGTACGCGGCCCGGCAGTTCGCCGAGCGGCTGGAGTCAATCGACCTCACGCCGCGTATGTGGGGGGCCCTCAACGTCCTCGACGCCGAGGGGCCGGTCAGCCAGCATCAGCTCGGCAAGGCGATCGGCATGGATCCGAGCTCAATGGTGGGCACGATCGACGAGCTCGAGTCCCGCGAACTGGTGGAGCGCCAGAACCATCCGACCGACCGCCGCGCCCATGCCCTGCACGTCACCGCGGCGGGACGAAAGACCCTGACCCGCGGGCGTAAGCTGGCCGCCGAGGCGCAGAACGATCTCCTCGCTCCGCTCAGCCCCGAAGATCGCCTCCAGCTGCACGACCTGCTGTTGCGAATCGCGCAAGCGGCCGGTGCGGTCGGACCGCCGGCGAAACCACCCCCCGGCGAAGCCGGGCGCTAGGAGCCGAGCGCGAGATCGACGCGCGCGGGGCGGGGACCGGCGGGGCCCGGGGCACCGTCCGAGCGGTCCGGCGTTCGCTGCCCGGCGAGCGTCACGCCGACGCCGAGGAGCGCCCACGTGACGGGATCTTCGAGGAAGTCGGCGTAGAGCATGGTGTGGAAGATCAGGGCGATGTACGCGGCCGCGATCGCGCTGCGGACCGGGTCACCGCGGCTGCGCCGCACGACACAGATCAGCGCACAGAGAACCAGCGCCAGGTAGACAACCTCGCCGATCAGGCCCTGCTCGGCCGCCACCGTGACCGGGATCGTGTGCGAAGCCGAGAGCGCGGTTGCAGTGCGGCGGTTGTGGTGCCGGTACTCGGTCACGAACGATGCCGAGCCGTATCCCCACAAGGGGCGATCGGCGAACAGCGAGGCCCCGCCGCTGACCAGGCCCCCGCGGCCGCTGGAGGCGCCGTTGATCCCCTGGTTGAGGCCGAAGGTTCGCGGGGTCGCGGCTACCGCCGCGGCGCCGAACAGGATCACGACGACCGCGATCACGAGCGCGCGGGACGGCTTCCAGCGCAGCGCCGCGAGCACGGCGAGGCCGACCAGGAGGGCGCCGAGGCTCGAGCGCGACAGGGTCAGGACCAGCCCCGCCCACAGCACCGCGAGCACGACCACGACGGCCAGCTGCTCGCGCTGAGAGCCGGGGTAAATCAAGAGCGCGGCGATCAAGATCATGGCGAGGGCGAGGAAGCGCCCGAAGATGTCGGGATCGAAGAAGACCGAATTGACCGTGAAGTACGTGTGCAGATCATTGGCGACGACCAGCTTGGGGTTGAGGATGATCGTCTTGGTCGCGTACTCGATGAATCCGATGACCGCGAAGACCAGCGCCAGGACGACGAGCAGGCGCAGGCAGTTGCGAATCATGCCCGGCGTCCAGCGCAGATCGCGCAGCAGCCGGTAGAGCAGGGCGAACGGAACGTAAAAGAACACCGTCTGCTGCAGCGCCTTCTCAAAGTCGGGCGAGTAGATGGCCTGAATCGCATACAGGACTACCGAGAGGGCGAGCAGCCGTTCGACCCAGACGGCCCAGCCCCCGGACCCGTCGGGCGCCGGGCCCGGGGCAACGTCGTCGCGCAGGACCGACACGACCCAGGCCAGCGAGGCGACTGCGACCACCAGGTAGAGGGGCACGAGCAGGTTCGAGGTGTTGCCATTTCCGGCGGCCTGAATCGGAATCCGGAACGGCAGCGCGAGGACCGCGAGCGGCGCCAGCACCGCCGGGCGGGGGGCGACCAGCCAGGCCAGAGCAACCAACGCCAGGACCACGAGCACCGCGCCGACGAGCGCGTACAGAGGATGGTGGTGGACGACCCGCAGCTGAGGTGAGCTCCAGATCGCGCTCAGCAGCAGCACCGGAGAGAGGATCAGTGCGCCGAGCATGCCCAGCGCCCGGGTGCGACGCTCGGAAGCCAGGAGCGTCACCGCGACCAGCAACGCGACGACCACGACACCGGCCTTGGGCAATGGTCCGGTCAGGGCGGCGAACGCGATCACCCGGGCATCATCCTCTACCCTCTTCCGGGATGTCCTCAGCGAAGCTCGCGCTGGCCGCCGGGCTGACCGCGCTGTCGCTCGCAGCGTGCAGCGGCACCGCCAAGCCAGAGGCGGGCACGCTCATGGCGGCCACCAAGAACCACCAGGGGATCGACGATCCCCGCAGCACCCATGTCGCCTGCCTCCGCCAGGATCACATCCCGGTGCTCAAGTTCAGCCGCACCTGGCTGCAGATCGGATCAAAGCCCTACGGGCCGACCGTCCACTTCGCCCCCACTCCGGGCGCAGCCCAGGAGCTCCAGATCAGCGGGCAGGTGCAGAGCGCCGAGATCATCGGCGCCGCGCTGCTCTACCCCAACCAGGCACCAGGTGGGCTGCTCCACCAGGTCGAAGCCTGCGTCGCCAAGGGGGTGACGGGGTAGCCCGGATCGTGCTCACCCTGATG